>QIAW01000313.1 GCA_003225655.1 Acidobacteriota bacterium | reverse complement strand
GGTCTATCACCATAAGCTGGCCCCCGAGCTTATGCAGGACGCCGGCCGAACACGCCAGGAGGTAGCACAATGGGCAATGGGGGAGTACTCGCAGGCGCTGGATAAAGGAGATGCCCTCACGCCCGACGAGCGCCTGGCCATCATTGACAAGCTGGCGCGCTACACCGGACTGAACAAAGACATCATTGACCTGGCCAACCTGCGCATTGACGTTCGACTCTTCACCCACTATCTGCTCGCCGATCAAAAGCTTCGCGTGGGCCGCTATGATGGCCGCTTTACCGCGCCTGATCCTAATGGCTTTTTCGATACCCAGTTCTTCGATCCAACCAACGCGCAAATCGGCCCGCCATTTACCTCGGTGTTCAACGATTACATCCGCCGTGAGCTTAACTACAAAGTGGATATGCCCTACTACACCTCCGCCCGGGACAGCGGCCTCTTCCAATGGAGTTGGATGGGCGGCCCACCGCCGCCTACAGGAGCAGCGGCTACAACGGACCAGGGATACACTGACACGGCTACTGCTCTCAGGCAGGCGATGGTCAAGAATCCATTCCTGAAAGTTTTAGTGATGGAAGGCTATTACGATCTGGCCACACCTTTCCTGGCCGCTAACTACACCATGAATCACCTGGACCTCACGCCGCAGTATCACAAGAACATTTCAACTGCGACCTATGACTCAGGTCACATGGTTTACCTGAATTCCACGCAGCACCCCAAGATGAAGCAGGACTTCGTCAATTTCATCGACGCAAGCCTGCCCAAGGGTCATTAAGCCGGTTTCAATGTTGGCGTACTCCTCTCTTTCGGGCGCTCCACTTCGTTGCGCGCGTGCCTTCGGCAGAGTGGAATTGTTCATTTTCAACGGCTTAACGGCACGGATAAATCCGTGCCCTGACACGTGATCTCGCCGAAAAGGTACAGCCATGTTGAAAATCCTCTAGCCAGGAGTTCACGCACGATGCGGTACCGGGGCTCGACACCTTGCCGCCAGAAAAACGCGCAAGTGATGCCTGATTCGCGATACTATCCGGATTCAAGCCATGAAGTACTGCGATACCTGTCATAACACCTATCCCACGGACTTTACTACCTGTCCGAAAGATCAGACCGTGTTGCGCGCCATCACCGACCTCGTATCGGGAATGGTTCTGCGCGGAAAGTACCGCGTTGAGGAAAAGATCGGCGAAGGCGGCATGGCCACCGTGTATCGCGCCTCGCACCTCCACTTCAACGAAGAGCTGGCCATCAAGGTGGTAAACAATGCCCTCAGCGAAAACCAGGATTTTCTCGACCGCTTCAAGCGCGAGGCGGTAATCACCCGCAAGCTGCACCACCCGAACGCCGTGCGGCTCGATGATTTCGACATCACCGAAGACGGCCGTCCGTTTATCGCCATGGAATACGTGCGCGGCAAGTCGTTGCGTACGATACTGCAGGAAAAAGGCAACCTCCCCATTTCGCGCGCGTTCAATATCGCCCGCCAGGCGGCTCTGGCCCTGGGAGCGGCTCACCAGTTGGGCATCGTGCATCGCGACATCAAACCAGACAACGTGCTGCTGGTGCCCCAGGCCGATGGCTCCGACCTGGTGAAGGTGCTGGATTTCGGAATCGCCAAGGCGACCGGCGAGCAACTGCAATCCGGGCCCGGATACAAACCAACTTCTACCGGAATGGTGCTGGGTACGCCCCACTATCTTTCGCCGGAGCAGGCGCGCGGCAAAAAGAGCGACCAGATTGACGGCCGCGCCGATCTTTACGCCCTTGGCGTGATGCTCTATGAGATGGTGACCGGCGAGCTGCCGTTCAAGTCTGATACCGCCATCGAGATGCTGCTGCACCACATACAAACAGCTCCGGTGCCAACCAACATTCTCAAGCCGGAGATGAACATTCCCGAATCGGTATCCGCAATGATTATGAAGGCGCTGGAGAAAGATCCAGGCCAACGCTTCCAGACCGGCGAACTGATGGCCCAGGCGCTGAGCGATCCGGAAGCCATTGTTGCCGGTGCTGTTCCTCTTGGCCCCCCGCAGCACACTCCCGCTGGCGGCACCGTGGGTGCTTTCAGTACCGCCGCGATGGCCGCAGCGGCGGGATCGCAAGCGGCGGTAGCGACAGGTACAGCTCGCTCCGCAACGGCTGCCACCGCGCCTGCAACCGCTCCACCTGCCTCGGAAACGCGGGTGCTAGGCTCCGCGGCATTCACCATACAGATGCCGGCGTCCAGTGCGGCAAATCCCATTGCCGGCGCGCAAAGCGTCAGCGCTCCTGCAACCGGCGCCCCGATAAAAAGCCCGTCTACAAAGAAGAAGCGTTGGCTGCTATGGTCCGGCGCAGCCACAGCGGTGCTGGTGATCTTGATTTGGGGAGTGTGGCAGTTTGCGGGACGCAGCAGCGCGGCACAACAGACAAATGACGAGCCCACGTCAGAAACTTCTGAACCTGCATCCGCGGCGCCTGAGGTAAAACAGCCGCGACATTCCCGTAGCGGGCGCAAGAGTGAAACCCAGCCCAACAATCAACCAGCTTCGCGTGGCGCCAATGATGCAACGCAAAAAGCCCGGGCGCAGCAACTCGTCAATGAGGGCAACCAACGGTTGGCGCGAAAAGATTTTTCCGGCGCGCAGTCGTCATTCCAACGGGCCCTGGAGCTTGATCCGGGTAATTCAGCCGCGCAAAATGGATTGAAAGTCGCTCAGGCAGGAGCGCTGGCGCAGGGCATCGGTTCCATTTTTCGCCGTTAGTTCCGGCATAATTCCCCCAACTTGGTGAACCATCGGTGTGTCTTGCACGGTATCCAGGTGTGAGCTAACATAACTACTCACAGCCTTCAAATTAAAAGCTATCCCCCCGAGGAAGGCATTCTAGGGATTCTCGCGCCATCTCACCCGCCTCCAGCGGATGCAGAAAGGAAAAACCATGTCTCGTCTTGCACTCGTCTCACTTCTCATTCTCTATGCAGGCACGCTTCGCGGCCAGGAGACTCCTGCTCAGGAGCAGTCGGAAGTTGTCCGGCTTTTGCTCAGGAAGGTTGATGCTCTCGAGAAAAGAGTGGCGGAATTGGAGCAGAAGCAGGGCGAACAAACGGTAGCCGCCCCAGACGATGGCGGTGCGGCTCCCAAAACGGGAGATGCGGCATCCGATCCCACCGCAGCGCTCGCCAGGGCTGGCACTGCGATGGATGAACACGACCACGCCTCGGCGAACCCCGCGAGCGAAGAGCGCTATCCATCGCTTCGAATTCGGGGTTTTGGAGACATCAATTTCTCGGCTACCGACAATCGCACTCAGCACAGCGGCTTCAACATGGGACAATTCACGCTTCACTTGGCGTCTCCGCTTTCGAAAAAGATCACCTATTTCGGCGAAATTGCGCTCACCGCCCAACCCACGTCTTTCAGCGTGGAATTGGAGCGTTCACTCATCCGATACGATTACGACGACTATTTCAAGATCTCCTTCGGGCGTTATCACACCCCCGTCAACTACTGGAACACCGCCTTTCATCATGGCCTATGGCTGCAGACAACAATCAGCAGGCCTGACATGATTCAATTCGGAGGCGCTTTTCTGCCCGTGCATTTTGTCGGCGTGCTGGCAGAGG
>QIAW01000312.1:3021-3458 GCA_003225655.1 Acidobacteriota bacterium | reverse complement strand
AAGAACGCTCAGCGGGCGCGGAACGCAAAACTTGCGCAACAGGAGAAAACCGGGCCCGCGACAGCCGGAGAGCTCGAGCGCATCACTGAAGTTTTGCTGGAGGCGCTCGGCGCCAGCGGTTATCTGAATTCCATTTCTTCGGCGTCCAACCAGGAAAAGTTGCGGCGCCAGGTCCGGCGACTGAATCTATCTGCCGGCGACGCTGAAATCTGGCTGGGCATGCTGCGCCAGATTGTGTGGAAAATGCATTCCCAATAAGGACCGGCAAAGTAATCGAAAAACCCAGGTATCCGATTTTCAGGAGGCCAGGCAGAAAGCCACAATCGTGTGCCCTGCCAGGCCGGATGACGTTTCTAATTCACGCACGAGTGTGGACTCGAGATTTTCCGGATCGGGTCGCATCTCGCAGGCGGCAACTTCTTCACTGGTCGCTCCGT
>QIAW01000312.1:0-3002 GCA_003225655.1 Acidobacteriota bacterium | reverse complement strand
AAAGATCGCAGGTTCCCGTTTCGGGATCGAGCGCCGGACAAAGCTCATCATCGGCGAAGTCCGCAAATCGCTGCTCGGCGTCTTCGTCATCGTTCAGTAAGCCAGTACCCGGGTCGCCGGGAAACTCCGTGGCCAGCCGCGCCACCGATTCGCGTGCCCGCTCTCGCACCCGGACCGCACGCTCGGGCGCCCGCTCTTCGAGATCGCGCAGCCCGTTTTGCAGCCGCGCTGCATCGAGTTGATTGATGGGGAAAGGCCCCATGCAGCACTGTGTACACCCCGGACGGCAAGCCAGCCAGTGGCCGCTTCTTTGCGTCGCGTCCGCCAGGGCCGCATCCACGATCTGCACCAGCGCATGATCTCGAGTTGGGCGAGCGCCAATCCGCATTCAAAAAGCATACTCCATCCGGGGGTGGGGTACTTGCTAACAAGTCTGCACATCTTGTAAACCCTTCAGCCTCAGGCATTTAAGGCACGAAAACACTGGGCTTGCTGATAGTGTTTTTTGCCAGTCACCCACGCCCTGAAGCTATCTCTATCAGAACTGCAAGGCCCAAAGATCCTTCAAGGAAAAATGATGAGGGCGAGTTCCTCGAATTGCAATGATTTGATACCTCTTCGTGATTTTAAGGATTAGTGTATCCCGTTGGTCCGATGTAAGCCGCGGATGCTTCCAATCTCCATCGGAGATCCTTCGCCTACGGCTCAAGGATGACACCCTTCATAACCTGACGATTTCTTGAGGATGTCAACAGAGCCAAATAGCCTGTAGAATTTTGGAGACTTCACAATCTTCGGGACCTTCGTTGACCCACAAGTTTGACGTTCTCATCCTTGGCGCCGGCGCCGCCGGATTGATGTGCGCGATTGAGGCCGGCAAGCGCGGCCGCCGCGTCGCGGTGCTGGAGCACGCCGACCGTATTGGCAAGAAGATCTTGATCTCAGGCGGGGGCCGCTGCAATTTCACCAATATCCACTGCCGCCCGGAAAACTTTATCTCGGCGAATCCGCACTTCGCCAAATCCGCGCTGGCTCGTTACACCCCCGCCGATTTCATCGCGCTGATCGAGAAGCATCGCATTCCCTACCACGAGAAGACCCTGGGGCAGCTTTTCTGCGACGGCTCTGCCCATGATATTACTGACATGCTTGAGGCCGAGTGCCGTCAGGCTGCGGTCCAAATTTTTCTCAGCAGCAAAGTCCGCGAGGTGCAACGCACCACCGAGTTTGTTCTGCACACCGATGGCGCCGAGTTTCGTGCCCCGGTCCTGGTCGTTGCCACGGGCGGGCTTTCGATTCCCAAGATCGGCGCGACTGCGTTTGGCTACGACCTTGCGCGGCAATTCGGACTGAAGATCATTCCTACCAGGGCGGCGCTGGCGCCGCTGGTGCTGGGGGCGGAAGATCGCAACCACTATTGCGACCAGACCGGAGTTTCAGCGGAGGTCATTGTCTCCAGCAACATTGCCTCCAGCGACCACCACTCATTCCGCGAGAAGATGCTTATCACGCACAAGGGGTTGAGTGGGCCGGCGATCCTGCAGATCTCCTCGTACTGGAGCGCGGGCCAGCCCATCCGCATTGACCTCGCGCCGGAGCGTGACGTCACCGCAGCGATTCGCGAGGCCAAAGTCAGGAACCTGGCTGTTGCCCGCTCTGGGCTGCAGCAGGTGCTGCCCAACCGCCTGGCGGGGCGCTGGCTGGACCTGCACGCGCCTGGAACCTGGAGCAATCAAGCGCTGGAGCAACTCGAGCGGCAGGTGCACGAATGGATTGTCACGCCCGTGGACACCGAAGGCTATGCCAAAGCTGAAGTAACCGCGGGTGGCGTGGATACTGACGAGCTTTCGGCCAAGACCATGGAGAGCCGCAAGGTCCCAGGGCTGTTTTTTATCGGCGAGGTCGTGGATGTAACGGGTCACCTGGGCGGCTTCAACTTCCAATGGGCCTGGGCCTCGGGCGCCGCGGCGGGACGGGCGGTGTAAAACTTATAGTTGGCTCAAAGAATTTTCAAGATGGGTCTTTATCTTTATATGTGGCAACGATGTATTGAGGACCGTGGATTCGCAATTATTCCCGAAGCGCTGACGCACGCGGAAGTTGAACAACTGCTCGGGCAGTTCGCTCAACTCAGGCGCAGCAGGGCGGGGATACGCCACGCCCTGAGACATCCTCCAATTGCCGCGTTCGCGCGCGATGCGCGTCTGATTGGGATTGCACAAGAGATTCTGGGACCCAAGGCATTCCCGTTTCGGGCAACTCTGTTTGACAAGTCACGCAACGCCAATTGGCTGGTGGTATGGCATCAAGATACGGCTTTACCGCTTCGTGGACGCAAAGAATCGCCCGGCTGGGGTCCGTGGTCTGTAAAAGAAAATGTAATTTACGCGCACGCTCCGGCAGCTGCCTTGCGCCAGGTTTTGGCTTTGCGCGTTCATCTCGACGACTCGACAGCGCAAAATGGTCCTCTGCGTGTTCTGCCGGGAACCCATACGCTGGGCGTTCTGAGCAATGACGAGATTCATCAGCTTGCGACTGACATACCAGCAGTCGTTTGCCTGGTAGCCGCGGGTGGAATCCTGGCTATGCGGCCGCTCGTTGTTCACTCATCCTCCAAGTCGCAAGCCCAATATCCAAGACGCGTGCTGCACATTGAATTTGCCCCGTCACCGGTCGTCGCGGAAGGTCTTGAACTCGCCATCGCCTGAAGGCATTCCGCCGATTCTGCTACACTGTCCGCTTTATGATTCAAGGTTTTGCCACTGCAGAAGGAACCGCGCGTTATCGCGGCCGCTTCCCGGAGCTGGCTCAGGCCGGGCACTTTCGGCAACCTGCAAACGTTCCGGGAGCCGGCGAGCTATGGCTCTCTTCGCTGGGGCTGGGGACGTATCTGGGCGAAGCCAATGCCGCCGCTGACGCAGCTTACAGCGAAGCCATTCAGCAGGCTGTGCGCTCCGGGGTCAACGTTCTGGATGCCGCAATCAACTACCGCAACCAGCGCT
>QIAW01000311.1 GCA_003225655.1 Acidobacteriota bacterium | reverse complement strand
ACCGCGCGCATGCTGGCGGAAGAGAGTGCAGAAAAAGCCGGAAATGTTGTTCCCGTCGAATCTCTGTCAGGCAGCACCACGACTGCGGTCGCGGCCAAGCCCAAGCTCAAGACGCGCACCAGGAATGCCGGTTCTCAAGTGTTGTGCGGCTCCGGCCACCAGGTGCTGAATGCATTAGACAAAGGCGCGAGCGGCGCGCTCATTGCCTTTGCCTGCATCGCGCCGACGGCGTGCTTTGAAATCTATACCGCGTGGAAAGACCGCGACCCGAAGCTGGCGGAAGAGAAGCAGCAACGCATTGCCGCGGCAGCGCAGAGAATTGTGGGCCAGTTAGGAATCCCCGGCATCAAGTACGCACTCGATCTCAACGGATACTATGGTGGCACTCCTCGGCTGCCGCTGCTGCCGGTGACCGCCGCCGTCAAGCAGGAAATCGATAAGCTGTTGCCGGATATAAGGAATTAACCTGCGCCTGGAAGATGCTCATGATTGGCGCGGTGGCTTCATGGAAGGACGTAGCACTCGCACTTTGCGATCGGTCGCAACAACAAAGCACTCGGCCCAAACCCCTACGTTCTCTTTCTCAAAAAGCTCTGCTACGCGCTGCACCAGGTTTTTACGATTAGGTGAATGAAGGCGGACAAGCAATATGCCTTGATGTGTTCCCGGTAGGAATTGTCGAATATCAGAAAAATCTAAATCTTGGGTAATCAATAAACGTCCTTCCCTTTGCGCAGCCTTCCATATCTCCGGATCTGGACTGCCGGTGAGTCCCTCTTCAAGGGTTGTATGAACATCATGGCCAAGGGCTTGGAGCGCCGCAGCCAGAGAAAGAGGAAGGTTTTCGTCGAGCTTGATTCTCATCGAATCTGCGGAACTGCCGGTACCGGCAAGTCTTCTTCGGCGGAAGCGGCGGCGAAAGCGATAGCGGCTCGGATGTGCTCGGGCTTCAGGTTGGGAAAGTCAGCAAGGATTTCTTCCGCAGAATCTCCTGCAGCTAGGCTCGCAAGAACGGTACGTAACGTTACCCGCGTTCCTTTGAACACGGGTTCTCCTCCACAAATCTGAGGATCGCGCACAATTTGTTCTTCGTAGTTCTTGGAATTCAGATGTGCGTTACTCATAGCATATGCCCCTTACGAGCCTCATAATATCACCCATTGCGCTTCCGTCAGTCTATGTAGAGAACTGTCTTGACAAACTCACTCGGAAAGCGATATAACGGATTCCGAATATGAAGGAAAACCCAAGCGAGCACGAATTTCTCCCCTTGTCGCCCGCGACTTTGCACATCCTGCTTTCGCTCGCTGGCGAAGACAAGCATGGTTACGGCATCATGCAAGAGGTAACGCGCCAGTCGGAAGGGCGGTACAAACTTGGTCCCGGGACGCTCTACGACAATCTGCAAAAGCTGATCGAACGGGGATTGGTGCAAGAAGTCGGTCAGAAAGCTGACGAGGAAGATTCACGGCGGCGTTACTATCGGCTGAGTTCAGTGGGACGTGCGGTCCTTTCTGCAGAAGCCACGCGGCTCGAGGGCGTGGTGCGCGAAGCCAAATCGCGACTGCAGATGGCGAAACCCAGGAGGGCGTAATGCTTCGACGCTTGTACTGTTTGTTGCTGCGTTTGCATCCACCTTACTTCAGACAGCGCTTTGCCAATGAGATGCTGTTGATCTTTGATGAGAAGACAACTGCGGATGGAAGACGTGCCGCGGCCAGGCTCATGGCTGATGGCGCTGCTTCGCTGGCAAGGCAGTGGGCGTTGCGTCCCCGGTTCTGGGAGCAGCCGGCGCGTCCGGTGGCCGATGGTGGACCGCACTTCTTGAGCTTTGAGCGCTACAAGCTGCACAAGGGAGCATTGCTGTACGGCGCGCTATTGTCGGTTGCGATTTTCGCGGTGCTGGGCATAACGTTCAACTACGGCATACACGAGCGGCTACGCTCTGCGCGCGCCAGTATTTCCAATGAAGATCCTAAGACTGCCAGTGTTCAATGCTCCAAAGCGTCGTTTGGCACTGCGAGATCCACAGCAGGTCCGCGTGCAGCAAACTCTCAAGTGACGTTGGGTCCTCGGAGCAAGGAACCACAGGGAATCTGGGCCCGCCTGCTTTACATATTCGGCAAGCCTTCGCCTTCTCAGCAGCTTCAAGAAGATCGATCAGCGCAGAGCCAGCGCGAAGCGCCTGCACAGGGCATAATTTCTGCGAATGCTCAGGGCGGTGCTGCACCGTCGGACACGCCCACAATCCGCAATCTTAAGATTCAACTACCGCATCCTTCAGGAAAATATGGAGTGGCGCGAGTGGCTTACGATTGGGTAGACGGTAATCGTCGCGAACCTACCGCCAAGTATCCGGATGCACGCCGCGAAGTCATGGTGTACCTGTGGTACCCGGTTGAGCGTGATGCAGGGCTGACCGCTGCGGCCGCGGACTACTTGCCGCATGCGGAGCTGATTGCCAGGAACCTGTCGCGCGCTGAGCTGCAGCAGGGTTGGGGATACTCCTGGCCCCGCGTGTTCTCCGGCAGCGTGCTTACCGACACGCACAAACGCAGCCCCATCGCGGGGGATGGTGAACGGTTTCCGCTGCTGATTTTTTCTCCAGGGCTGGGGCTTTCCAGCACCAGTTACACGTCACAGATCCAGGAAGTCGTTAGCCGCGGCTACATTGTTGCTTCCATCGAACCGGATGAGAGTGCGGTCGCGTTTCCTGATGGAAGGGTAATCCATCCGGCGAGCGACCCAGCTTTTGGCCACGGGCCGGCGGCTGAGGCCTCGTCCGAGGTTCCGGCTGGAGCCTGGTCGGAATACCTTGACCGCATCCACACGGCGGGAATGCCGCGCGTGGAGAGCCGCGCGGCCGATATCCGTTTCACCATGGATCAACTCGCAAAGCTCGATAAGAATGAAGACCAGACGTTCCCCTTTGCGGGCCGCATTGATTTTCACAATATCGGCGTTTGGGGGCATTCGCTTGGAGGACGCGCCGCAGCCAGAGCTTGCCGGCTTGACGACCGGATCAAGGCCTGCCTCAATGCCGATGGCGTCGGACCCGATGGACCGGTTTTCCCCTATGAAAGCGCGGGGCTGCCCCGCCAGCCTTTCATGTGGATGGAAACTTCGCAGCTTCCGCCAGCGATCAATTCAATACTGACCTCTTACAAGATAACCCGCAAAGATCAGGACAAGGGACGCCAGTTGGAGCTGATAGCCAAAGAACAGGAATTGCAGGCCTGCCCCAACGGCAGCTATCACCTGATGATCAATGGCGCGGCAACCAACCATTACAGCTTTACCGACTGGCCTCTGCTCGAAGCCGAAGGACAGGGAGATTTTGATAAGGCGTCGCACGCATTGGAACCTATCGAGGCCTATAGCATTGCTTTTTTTGACAAATACCTGAAACACCACGATGCCGCCCTTTTGGACGAGCCGAGGAACACAGCTTCGGCACAAATAACCCTGAAAAAGTATGGGAAGGCGCGGTAGTTTTCTGTTCGGATGAAACCGAAGCCACGACCACTACTCGGGAGTGCTTCAAAGCGGCAAGAACTACACTTCGGCTGCCAAATAGACTTCGTAAGTAACAGATAATCAATAGCTTACATTGGCAACTTAAATGCACATCGAATAGCAAACCCCTGCTTGTTTGTGAGTAGCTTTACGATGAAGTTGAAGTGGCAGTTCGTTCCGCTTTTGGCTGCTTTGCTGGTTTTGGGCTTAGTGGCCTTCAGCATCAGTCGCTCCTACCCGGTCAGTTCGGCGGAGGCGGCAGCGCCTCCCAGCCGCGACGCCCAAATTCCATTCCGTCACAGCGCGTCGGACAGCGATACCGAAACAAAGTTACCAACGGTCACGCCGCCGGAGTTGACGATTCCCGCAGGCACCGCTCTTGAGATTCGCATGCAGACTGCGCTTTCGAGTGCGAGCGCCTCGTTGGGAGAGCATTTTGATGCGCTGCTGGAAGAACCCTTGGTGATTAATGACCAGTTCGTGGCGCCTCGTGGGGCCGAAGTCACGGGGTGGGTGGTGGCAGTGCGACGTTCAGGCAGGCTGCACAATCCAGGATATCTGCGCATTACGCTGATCTCATTGAATCTGCACGGGCAGGCGATGCCTGTGCATACCTCCAGTGTCTTTGTACAGGCAGGTTCGCGTAAGAAGCGCAACTGGGCACTCATTGGCGGCGGCTCGGGAGCGGGCGCATTGATTAGCACACTCACAGGCGGCGGCAAAGGGGCATTGATTGGGGGCGCCATTGGCGCCGGCGCGGGTACTGGCGCCGCTCTCGCGACAGGTAAAAAAGACGTTGGCATAGCAGCGGAGAGGCGTTTGACCTTTCGTTTGACCGAGCCTCTGGTCACCCATGGTTGATCCATTTACCTGTAAACCTAAGAAAATAGATGGCTTAGTGGAAATGGGAAATTTCCACAGCCACTGGGACTACAATTCCCAAAATGGCACAAGGTTTCATACTGAGAATTACCCCAATAAAAGATTGAAAATAAATGGTATAGAGGAATAGAATCCGTTGTATAAATAAACGAATTTCCGCATTTGGGAAAGTACACGCCCCCCTTATCATTAGAAGTACCTTGTAACTTGCTGTAAATAAAGATGTTGCATTTTTGTCCCCAGAGGGACCTGAAAATGCACTAGGAAATAGAAATGGCTGCCAACTCGTTGATTTCCACAAGCATTGAGCATCCCCCCATTGAACTTCTGAGTCTTCTGATTCTTGACGACGAACGTGCGGTGCGAGAGGGGTGCCGGGATGCTGCCGTCTCGCTCGGCTATCAGACATTCGTTGCCGAAAACTCCGAAGCCGCGTACAAGTTGCTGGAAACCCACGGGATCGACGTGGTCATGCTTGACTTCAAGGTTTCGGGCAGTGGCGGCTTCGAGTTGCTGCGCGAGGTGAAGCGCCGCCGTCCCCAGGCCGAGGTGATCGTAATCACCAGCAATGCCACCGTGGAATCGGCGGTGCAGGCCATGAAGTATGGCGCCTATGACTACGTGACCAAGCCCTTTGACTTGGATGAGTTGAAGCTGCTGCTGGGACGCGTAGCAGGCCATGTGAAGCTGGCGATTGAAAATCGTCTGCTGCGCCAGAAGATCAAGTCCAAAGAAGGATTGGGCAATATTGTCGGCCGCGCGCCGGAGATGGAAAAGCTGTATCGCTTTATCTGCAAGGCGGCAAGCAGCACGTATCCCGTCTTGATCCATGGCGAGAGCGGGACTGGTAAAGAGTTGGTAGCGCGTTCCATTCATTTTTCCGGACCTAACCACGATAAGCCGTTTATCCCGGTGGATTGCGGTTCGCTGGTCCCCACTTTGATCGAGAGTGAGCTGTTTGGATATGTCAAAGGGGCCTTCACCGGTGCGAACCGTTCCAAAGAGGGACTGCTTTCATTGGCCAACGGCGGGACGGTTTTTCTCGACGAGATTGGCGAGTTGGGCACCGATCTACAGGTAAAGTTGCTGCGCGCCTTACAGGAAAAGGAAATTCGTCCAGTGGGGGCAACGCGCCCGCTTCCTATTAACGTCCGCATTCTGGCGGCGACCAACCGTAATCTTGAAACCGCGGTAGAGCAGGGAGGCTTCCGCAAAGATTTATATTTCCGCCTCAATGTGCTTTCCCTGCGTGTTCCACCGCTACGCGAGCGCAAGCAGGATATTCCTCTGCTGGTAGGGCATTTTCTGGACCGCTTGTCCCGGCTCACGGGCTCGCAGCGGATCATCAGCGACGAAGCTCTGAAGATCATGCTCGCCTATGACTGGCCGGGCAATGTTCGCGAGCTGGAAAACTGCCTGGAGCGAGCCAGCGCCATGAGTTCGGGGCCGCTCATCCACTCGGGCGATCTGCCCACGGCGCTGCAAAATGCCATGCGCCAGCAGTCCAGCGCCGATATGCGCCAGAGCACCATTATTCCCATCGCGCAACTGGAGCGAGAGGCGATCCTCAATGCCTTGCGCCAACTCAAAGGCGACAAGCTTGAGGCCGCTAAGAAACTCGGTATGGGAAAGACGACACTTTACCGCAAAATCAGGGAGTACCACCTGGAAGATTTCGGAATAACGATGTGAGGAAACTATGATCCTTTTGGTTACTACGTGCGATCGCGGTGAGGAATGTGCGACTGCCTTGCAGAAGGCGACCAGTGAACAGGTACACGTGATCAAGAGCACGCGCCAGCCATTAGTCCGGGAAGAGAAAGAGCAATTCCAGGGCAAGATCACCGTGGTGGTAATGGATGAAGGCCTGCTGGATTCGGAACCCGTGACCGCGCAGGAATTTTTAGATTCCATGGAAACCGCTGTGCCCGTGTTCATCAATTTTGCCATCAGTAGCATGGAGCGGATCGTGCGTGAGGCGCGGATGGCGTTGCACCGCCACCAGCGAGAGCAGTTCCAGGCCATGCAGGCAGCCGAGAGTCTGTTGCGCGGCGAGGTGAAAGATACGGTGACCGGCATTCTGCTTTCTTCCCAGCTCGCGCTGGAGACGCCTGACATTCCCAAAACCGCGCAGGCAAAAGTCCAGGACATTTACGAGCTGGCCCTGGCACTCAGGCAGCGGCTCGATCCTGATGCGGGAAGATTGCGCAAAGGGAAAAAAGAGAGCGTCGCAGCCCAGATATAGGTCTTCCCTAGGCTCGGCCTTTTCCCGGACTCTGCAGCCCGGGGCCAAATTTCCCTGTCAAACTAAAGACAACTCTGAATTCCCACCCCGCCTCTTACTCCTATAACGCCATTCTTGAATGGCTGAGGTGAAAGAATGCTTTGGACCATCTTCGTAATTCTTCTTATTCTCTGGCTTCTGGGCTGGGGATTTCATGTGGCCGGCAGCTTGATCCATCTTCTTCTGGTGGTTGCGCTGGTAGTTGCGATCATCAACCTGCTCACGGGGCGACGAACAGTCGTTTAGAGCTTGCATTGAGCTGAACCAGCCCCTGGCGCTGTCAGGCATTGCTTGCACCACCGACCATCAGGAAAGCACGCAATGCCCATTCCGCCCAGGCACGTCTTTTTGTCAACCAAGGCCTCGCGCCCGGCCAGACCGCATAAGGCGAGAGCAAGTGCCCGGCGCCGGCCGCACCCTGGCGGTAACAAGCCGCAGAGCTTGTCTTAAATGCCCATAATAGGAACGGTAAACCAAGCCATGAGTCTCTCTCCCAACGCAGTCGAGCCAGCAGAGATTGAGCGCAAAATCGGGGAACTGGGAGAATGGTTTCACAACATTAATCTTTTCGGGGTATTCACAGCGCCCCATCATTTTCTTGGAGATTTCCCTAACATTAAGTGGAAGTATCTTGCTTCCATTCTTCCTCAAGACTTGGAGGGCGCTTCGGTGCTCGACCTGGGCTGCAACGCCGGGTTTTACTCTATCGAGATGAAGAGGCGCGGCGCGGGCAGAGTGGTTGGTGTTGATGTTGATGACCGCTACCTTAACCAGGCCAGATTTGCGGCCGATACGCTCGGTCTGGATATTGAATTCAAGAAGCTTTCAGTGTATGCGGCCGACTCCATCCCAGGGCAGTTCGACTACGTGCTGTTCATGGGAGTTTTCTATCATTTACGCTATCCGCTTTACGCCC
>QIAW01000310.1 GCA_003225655.1 Acidobacteriota bacterium | reverse complement strand
AACAGGACTGACGAAGAGGCTTTCGCGGATGAAACGGTGGATTGAACGCGCGCTGAACATCCACCCCGGCGATCTGGGGCGAGGCAGCCTTTTGTGTGCCTGTTTATTCCTCGTCATTGCCACGTACAAAATCGGTGGGGTGGCAGCCCCCGCATTATTCCTGTCTCGCTTTCAAGCCAAGCAGTTGGCTTACGCTGACATGTCCAGTGCGCTGCTAGTGATCCTGGTGATAGCGGGCTACGTGCGACTGGCGCGGCGCGTGCCTTTCCAAGGTCTGTTGCTGGGCGGCACATTATTTTTTGCCAGCAATTGCGTGCTGTTCTGGGGCTTAATCCACTATCTCCATCTAGCATGGCTTTTCCCGGTGTTCTACGTCTGGGTGAAAATTTTCGGAGTCCTGGTACCGACGCAGATCTGGACTCTGGCGAACTATGTGCTGACCACGCGGGAAGCCAAGCGGGTTTTCGGAATGGTGGGCGGGGGCGGCATCGCAGGTTGGATCTTTTCCGGTTTTTTTTCCAAGACGATAGCCAAGACCTTGGGCACGGAAAGCCTGCTGCTGGGCATGGTGGTTTTCTTATTGATTTGTACCGGACTGATTGTCCTGATCTGGCGCAGCGGGTTGGTGGCCAAGGGCCGATCCGCGGGGGGCACGGAGGAATCGGCTGAAGGCGGCCCAAAGAATCTGTTTGGCAGCATGCGCGTGGTGTTCTCTTCGTCCTATCTGCGGGCGATAGCGGCCGTGATTTGCATCGGCTCTTTGGTGACCACGCTGACGGGCTGGCAATTCCTGGCCATTGCGCAGCAAACGCTGCAAAAAAAGGATGCTCTCGCCGCTTTCTTCGGAGACTTCAATTTCTATGCGGGATTACTTTCACTCGCATTCCAGTTGCTGGTGACTCCGCGCTTCCTACGCAGGTTCGGTATAGGCGCGTCATTGTTCGCACTGCCCGCTACGGTGTTCCTGGGTTCAGCGGGAGTGCTGGCTTTTGGCACACTATGGTCGGTGGTGGTGTTAAAAGGTTTCGACCAGGTGCAGCGCTATTCTCTGGACAAGTCCGCTGTTGAATTGCTCTACCTTCCACTCTCGGCCCGGATCAAAATACAAGTCAAATGGTTCATAGACACCGTGGTCTGGCGCCTGGGGGACGGCCTGTCGGGCTTGGCAGTTCTTGTTTTTGCCACCACCCTGCACCTGCCGGCGCGTCAAATCAGTTGGATTGTGTTGCTCTTGATCAGCGGTTGGCTGGTGGCGGCTGCAGTGGCGGAGCAAGCCTCCACGGCGGTACTGGACCGTTCGACCGCCGAGTTACTGGCAGCCAAGCTTTCGGCCTCTGATCCTAAAGATATTCTTTACGCACTGAGCTTGTTTGAGGTGGAACGGCAGAGAGCTTTGCATCCGGCCATCCCCAGCCTGTTGAGCCATCCGTCTCCGGAGGTCCGGCGGAAAGCTATCGCTATTCTGTCCACGTC
>QIAW01000308.1:635-2303 GCA_003225655.1 Acidobacteriota bacterium | reverse complement strand
TGATCTGAACTCACTTTCTTGAAGTAATCGGTGGCCGCGGTATCGCCGCCGGAAAGAATTTGCCGGGCGTCGGCGAAGGTCATCCTGGTCAGGGCATTGATGAAGATTTGATTCGCGGCGGGCGCAGCCTGCTCGGCGGCACGGTTCATGCCTACTTCCAGCGCATCCACCTGCGAGCCCATGCCTACCATGCGCAGTCCGTTGCCGGCGGTTCGCAGCTTCGGCGGCAGCAAAATTTTGATGGCGGCATTTTTCAGGAAACTGTCAGGCCTGCCGGTCGCAGCCACGGCTTTGCCGGTGCTGATCTGCAGTGCCTGCTTCAGGCCCGCGGTAATTTTGTCATTGCTGAGGCTGCCGGTATTGCTGGATTGCGCAGCCTGCTGAGCTTTCTAGTACCCCCATCTAGAATTCTTCGGAGAATGCCTTTCAACAGCATAGACCATTGAGGCATTCTCGGGGCCCTTCGGGCGCAGAAAACGCGCCCTCAGGATGACATGATGACATTTGGAAAAAGCATCTAAATAACCCAATTTTCTCAAGCTGAGCTGTATTCTCAAGCTAACTTGTTTTCTCACGTTTCTCGATCTTGGCCCAGGTATCTTTCAAAGCGACGGTACGGTTGAAGACCAGCTTCCCGGAAGCGGAATCAGGATCAACGCAAAAGTATCCCAGACGCTCGAACTGGTAGCGGCTGCCGGGAGCCACTCCCGCAAGCGATGGTTCGAGTTTGGCGTTGCTTACGATTTCGAGAGAGTGCGGGTTGAGGTTGGCGGTGAAATCCTGACCGTCAGCGACCTGGTTCGGATCTTCTTTGCTGAATAGAGTCTCGTAGAGGCGCACCTCGGCCTCGAGGGCGTGGGCGGCTGAGACCCAGTGGATGGTGGACTTCACTTTTCTTCCGTCGGGTGTGTTCCCGCCGCGCGTGGCTGGGTCGTAGGTGCAATGCACTTCAACAATCTCGCCGGTGTTTGGGTCTTTCACCACTCTCGTGCAGGTAACAAGGTAGCCATAGCGCAGGCGAACCTCGCGTCCGGGCGAAAGGCGATAATAGCCTTTGGGCGGATCTTCGCGGAAGTCATCCTGCTCGATGTAGAGCACGCGGGAGAACGGAACCTTGCGGCTTCCTGCGCTGGCGTCTTCGGGGTTGTTGACCGCCTCCATCTCTTCGACTTGTCCTTCAGGATAGTTATCAATCACGACCTTCAGCGGCCGCAGCACAGCCATGACGCGCGGAGAATATTTATTCAGGTCTTCGCGGACGAAGTGCTCAAGCATGGCCAGCTCGATGATGCCGTTGGTCTTCGACACGCCGATAGAAGCACAAAAGTTGCGGATGGCTTCGGGAGTATAGCCGCGGCGGCGGATGCCCGAGAGCGTAGGCATGCGGGGGTCGTCCCATCCGCTCACACGTTTCTCATGCACCAGTTGCAGCAGCTTGCGCTTGCTCAGCAGAGTGTACGTAAGATTGAGGCGGTCAAACTCGATCTGCTGCGAGGGAAAGATGCCCAACTGCTCGATGAACCAGTTGTAGAGGGGGCGGTGATCTTCAAATTCCAGGGTGCAGATGGAGTGCGTGATGCATTCCAGTGAATCAGATTGCCCGTGGGCATAGTCATACATGGGATAAATGCACCACGTATTGCCGGTCCGATGATGCTCGGCATGCAG
>QIAW01000308.1:0-498 GCA_003225655.1 Acidobacteriota bacterium | reverse complement strand
CGATAGGGGCTCTCTTTGCCGGGTTCGGTGAGCGTGCCGCGGTATTGGCGGACTTGGTCGGCGCTGAGATCGCAGACATAGGCTTTGCCAGCCTTGATGAGCTGTACCCCCCAATCATAGAGCTGGCCAAAGTAGTCAGAGGCGTAATAGAGGTTCTCCCACTCAAAGCCCAGCCAGCGGACGTCTGCCATGATGGAGTCAACGTACTCGGTCTCTTCTTTTTCCGGGTTAGTATCGTCAAAGCGCAGGTTGGTGCCGCCGCCGAACTCGTCGGCCAGACCAAAATCGAGGCAGATCGCCTTGGCATGTCCAATGTGCAGGTACCCATTGGGCTCGGGAGGAAAGCGCGTCCACACACGTCCACCGTACTTGTTGCTCTTCAGGTCTTCGACGATGATGTCGCGGACAAAATTAGAGGGAGCAATGGCCGTTGGGGTCACAGCTTCCATCTCAGGGCTGGGCACATTCATGACTTGCTTCTTCGCATCAGAGGACATA
>QIAW01000309.1 GCA_003225655.1 Acidobacteriota bacterium | reverse complement strand
AGGCCGTGCGTTTTTCCTCCGGGGGGCTGCGGTTCGTGAAGGGAGCGGGGTTTCTGGTGCGCGGTCTGGCGCAGGTTTCCATGAATCTCACCGATTTCGAACAAACTCCTATCGCCCGCGTTTTCGAGTTTGTCAAAAGAGAAGCGGCCCGCTACGGTGTCGCTGCGGTCAGCAGCGAGATCGTCGGGCTGATTCCCAAGAAAGCCCTGGAAGATGCTGCCGAATGGTTTCTGCAAGTTGAAAACTTTGATTCGTCATTGATTTTGGAAAACCGGCTCTCGGCGGTCATCTCCGGCAAGAAGACTGTTGGAGGCCTATGTGCCGGAGTCGAGCCATTCATCGAGCAGCTTGCCGCGGCCACCGCTGTCCCCGGAGGGGGAAGCGCATCCGCGGCGGCCGGGGCCATGGCTGCGGCGCTCGGCCACATGGTCGCTTCCATGTCTCGGGGTAAAAAAAGTTATCTGGAGTATGAAAGCCAACTGAGTGAAGCTATCGCCCGTCTGGCGCATCTTAGGGAAGAACTGAAGGCCGCGATTGACGCCGACGCCGAATCTTACAAGGCTGTAGTGCAAGCCTATAAATCTGCAAAAGAGTCAAAGAACGGGGAGGCCGCCATTGATCTGGCGCTCCACGGTGCTACCAATGTGCCCTTGGCGGTTGCAGAAAAGAGCCGCGAAGTGGGCAAGATTCTGGAATCACTCAAAGCGGTCACCAATCCGAAAATGGCCTCTGATCTTAGCGTCGGCGTGGCTCTCGCCCGAGCGGGAGTAGAAGGCGCCTTGGCCAACGTGGAGATCAATCTCGCATCCCTTACCGACCAGCAGTTTATCAGCGAAGTGCGGGCCAAAACCGCGGCCCTGGCCCGCTAAAACGGCTCAAAACGCGGGATATCCAACCAAAGCTGCCGTTGGCACATCGTATGAGTGCACCGAATACATCCGAAATATCGAGGTATTTGCGTGGAAGTGCGGCCTGATTCCGTGCCACAATAGCTCTTACGGGTTACAGAATTCAAACGCAGAAAGGTTGCCGTGAGCCACAATCCGGCAAAGCCCTCCAAATTTATGAATCGATTCATATTAGTTGCCGTATTAATTACAGTTGCTTCCATTGCAGCGGGCGCCAGCGCTCTGGGGACTTCGGCGCGCAGCGTGATTCCTTCCGATGTGCAGCAGATTATCTCCGTGGATTACCGCCAGGTCATCAACTCCCAGACCGCTACTGAGTTGCACGACCGCGTGCTGCCGGAAAACCTGAAGCAGTTTGAGGCCGCGCTGAAGGGTGTCGGCATCGATCCCCAGCGCGACATCGACCAGTTGACCTTTGCTGCCTTCCGTGACAAGACCATGCTTCGCATGGTGGGCGTCGCCCAGGGGCAATTTTCGCTGAAGAAGACCATTGCCCGGCTGAAGGTCCGCAAGATTACTCCTACGAAGCTGCGTACAGCCCTCGTTTACCCGATGGGCAACGGTATGAACATGTCTTTGCTCGATGAGAATACGCTGCTGTTTGGTGATCCTGAAGCGGTAAAACTTGCGCTCTCGGCTCGCGATGGCCAGATCAAGAGCTTGAATTCGAACTCGGACATTCTTGATCTCATGCCCGCGGTCGATTCCGGCGCTGTCTGGAGCGTGCTCGATACCATCGGCACCGAAAACATGATGAACTCCGCGCTCGGAGACGTCACCAAGCTGACCAGCTACGAGACGCTCAAGAAGCGCCTGCGCTCCTCGCGTTACGTCATGAATTTTGGCAGCGGAGTGCGTTTTGATCTGGACGTAATTACCTCAGACAATATGACCGCCGCCGGACTCTCCACTCTGGTGCAGGCCGGCATGATGTTCCGGAAGTCGCAGGCCACCGGCGTCGAAAAAAGCGCCCTGGAAGATATGAGCGTAAATTCTGACAGCAACCAGCTCAAAGTTCATTTCAAGAGCGACGAGAAACAATTCCAAACACTCATAGGCTCAGACCTGTTCGCCGCCATGATCCGTTAAGGAACACGTTCTCTATTATTCGGCGCTCACCGGCGTGGCCTGGGGTACGTTGACCGGTGTTATTTCTGCGGGAAGGCTGTCCAGCTTGCGCCGGAACTCTCGATGCACGAGCCACAGATTTGCGGCAGCCTGCACGATAACCGAGGCCAGCGACAGATACCAGACTTGGCGGATCTCAAAACCCGGCCGCCGCGACAGCATTACTGCCGGTAAAGCAAAGAGAAGTATCCGGCTGAGGGAACTGGCCAGCGGCGGCAGCGTATTTCCTAATCCTTGAAAAGTGCTGGAAGCGGTAAACACCGCGCTCACAGCCACAAAATTCCAGGAAATAATGCGCAGGTATTCACTGCCAAAGGCAATCACGTTACCATCGTGCGAAAAGGCCCAAATCAGCCGCTGCGGAACGAGCTGGCAAAGCAGGGTGAGCACGAGCATGAGCGTGAAAGAAACGCCCAGCGCGGAATAAAAGGACTGGCGCACGCGCTGCGGCTGGCGGCCGCTGTAGTTCTGTCCTACGATTGGGGCCAGAGCAAACGCTACTGCCATGGTGGGAAGAAATATGGCTTGCATGACCCGCGCGCCGATTCCAAAGCCCGCCTGCGCCGCCGGGCCAAAGCGGCGGATAATGCCATAGACCATGACTGTATACACAAAAAACATGGCGAACTCCGCGCCCGCGGGCAATCCGACGCGCAACATGGCCCACCAGATTTTGAGTTGTGGCGCGAGCTGGCTGCGGCAAAAACGCAGGTAGCGAAACTGGCGCTCAAAATAACTTATGAGAACAACATTGGCGATTAAGATTGCGAGAAGAGTCGCCAATGCCGCTCCGGCTACTCCCATCTTGGGAAACGGCCCGACCCCGAAGATCAACAGCGGCGCGATCACCATATTGAGCAGCACGCTCAGGATCTGCACGTTGACCGTGGGTTTAACGATGCCGGTGCCACGCAGAGCGGCGGCCAATGCCACCATGGGAAATTGCAGGGCGAGCGCGGGAATAAACCAGCGCAAGTAGCCCATGCTCAGCTCCGCGGTGGTGCGGTCGGCGCTCAGCGACAAGCAGTATGTGCTACGAAACGCAAACATAAGAATGGCTACTACTCCGCCAACCAGCAGCGAGAGCGCGACCGACTGGTTAAAAGCGAGCTGGGCGCGCGCCTGGTCTTTTTGTCCGGCAGCATGAGAGATCAGGGTGGTTGTACCCACGTTCAGGGTTTGCGTGAGCGCCAGCACCACCATCATCAGGGTCCCTGCCAGGCTCACAGCGGCAATGGCTTCTTTGCCCAGGCTTCCTACCCAGAAGAGGTCAGCCAGCAGATAGAGCGTCTGCACCAGCATGCTCAGGGCCAGAAAAGCTGACATGTGCAACAGGTGCCCGGTGATTGAACCTTGTGTAAGATCTTTCATAACGTGTGCCTTTTGCCTGAGTGGGACTTCGTTCAATGATATTCGATGAACGCAAGCAGCGCGAGCGCCAGATGAAAGAAGAGGGAAGACTTCCTCCCGGCCAGTCCCTCACCTTGAAGTGGCCGGTGCTGCATTATGGCTCGGTTCCTGAATTCAATCCGGTGACGTGGGATTTCCGTGTCTGGGGCGCGGTGGAAAAACCGCTGCGGCTTACCTGGAATGAGTTTAGCGGTCTTCCCAAGATCCGTACCAGCAGTGACTTTCATTGTGTCACTCGCTGGAGCCGCTTCGACAACACCTGGGATGGGGTGGCATTTGCCGAGATTTTGGAGCGTGTGCAGCCCAAGCCCACAGCGCAATTTGTATTGGTGCATGCTG
>QIAW01000307.1 GCA_003225655.1 Acidobacteriota bacterium | reverse complement strand
ATCTGCGCGAGTGTTTGTGGAAGTGGATGGGAGCGAACAGGAAGCCGACGGCACCCTGCAGGGCTTGAATGCAGCGCGAGGATTCATCCGGCATCAACTGGTGGAAAGGTGGGGGCTGCGGCATGCGCCCGAAATCTTCTTTCAGCTCGATACCTCCACAGCGCGCCAGACACGGATTGAGCAACTGTTGCAGCGGATCCAGAAGAAAAAATAGAATAGACAGTTTTGAACTAAGGGAGCATCCAATGGTGGGCGAAGTCATCAAGAAAATCAGCGAGCACGAATCCTTCGTGCTGACCTCGCACGCCCGTCCGGATGGAGATGCCATTGGCTCGGTGCTGGCGTGCTCTCAAATCCTGCAAGCGCTGGGCAAACGGGCGCAAATTATCTTGAGCGATGGCGTGCCTGTGCTGTATCGCCGCTTGCCGCGAGCTGAATCGGTGATTCAAGCTTCGGAGGTCAACGGGGCTTGTGAGGCGGCTATTATTCTCGAATGCGAAAGTTTGCAGCGTACGCGCTTGCGCGGGCTGGAGCGGCCTTTTCTGATCAACATCGATCATCATGCCAGCGGACGTCCTTTTGCCAATCTGAATTGGATCGATCCTTCGGCGTGCGCCACCGCTGAGATGGTGTACCATCTGGCGCGCAGGGCCGGCGTGAAGATCACGGCGGATATGGCAACCTGCCTTTACACCGCCGTGCTGACGGATACGGGTTCGTTCCGCTTTTCCGGAACCAATCACCGCACTTTTGCCCTGGCGGAAGAGCTGGTGCGCTGTGGAGCTGATCCGGTCCGCATTGGGCAGGCGGTTTATTTTTCCAATCCCATTTCCAAGACCCTGTTGCTGGGCGCGGCGCTGCGCAACCTCAAGCGCGACGGCGCGCTGGCGTGGATGCATGTGACCCGTGAAGACATGGCAGCCTGCCAGGCCAGTGACGAGGATTGCGAAGGCTTGGTCAACTACGCGCTGGGCAACGCCGGCATCGAGGTGGCGGCATTTTTTCGCGAGCTTGAGAACGGCAGGTTTCGCGTGAGCCTGCGCAGCAAAGGCGCAGTCAACGTGGCAGCGGTCGCGGATGAGCTGGGTGGCGGCGGCCATGAATGCGCCAGCGGATGCTCGGTGGAAGGCCCTCTGGCGGCGGCTGAAAATCTCGTTCTGGGCAAGCTGCGTTGCATACTCTCGCACGCCTCTGCAACGCACTCCCCTTCATGAACTTATCCCAAAGCAAAACGCGGCTCCATGAGTGGGTGGTGACCGGCGTTTTCTGCGCATTCTTTTTTTTCTATGGATTGGCCGCCTTCGGTGTAGTAGGCGCCGACGAGCCCCGCTACGCGCAAATTGCGCGCGAGATGCTTGCGCGCCATGACTGGGTCTCGCCCACGCTTCACGGCCGGGTGTGGCTGGAAAAACCCATTCTCTATTACTGGAGCGCGATGGCCAGCTATCGTCTGTTTGGCGTGAGTGACTGGACGGCGCGCATTCCGGTTGCCTTGTTTGCCACCATGATGGTTACTGGGCTTCATCTCTTTATGCGCCGCTTTCGTCCCGGTACGCAGCTTCAGACCGCGCTGATTGCCTGCTCGGCTGCCGCCTTCTTCAGTTTTGCGCATGCCGCTTCTACCGACATGCCGCTGGCCGCCTGCTTCACGCTTGGCATGCTGGCATGGCTGGCGTGGTTTAAAACACAGCAAAAGAAGTGGCTTGCGGTTTTCTATTTTTTTATGGCTGCAGGTATGCTGGCCAAAGGACCAATCGCGCCATTACTGGCAGCTCTCGTCATCGGCTGCTTTGCCCTGCTGTGCAGGAATGCGCGGCTGGTGCTCAAGACCTTGTGGCTGCCCGGCGTCCTGGTTTTTCTGCTGACCGCGTTGCCGTGGTACGTGCTGGTGCAGTTGCGCAACCCGCAATTTTTTAAGGAATTTATTCTGCGGCAGAACCTGGCGCGCTTTGGAACCAATCTCTACCATCACGAAGAGCCTTTCTGGTATTACCTTCCCGTGCTGCTGGTGGGCCTGTTCCCCTGGACGGTATTTTCCCTGGCAGCCTGGGCCAGAGTGGTGCCGGCTTTTTTTCGTAAAAGTACGGGCGTTAAGGCAGAGCCCGCGGCCGACGATCTCCAGAAATTTCTCGCAGTTTGGGCGGTGTTGCCGGTTGTCTTTTTTTCTCTTTCGCAATCCAAGCTCCCCGGATACATTCTGCCCGCAATCCCAGCCTGGGTTCTGCTGACGATCTTGTATTTTGTCCGCGAATCCACTTCAGGGCGACGCAATTACAGCTTGTGGATCGCTCACGCACTCACCGTGGCGGCCGCAGGAGCGATGATTCTTCTGGCTCCTACGATCTTGCTTGCTCCGCACCAGTTGCATTCGCTCAGTCTGTGGAAGGCGCCGGTCCTGGTGGCTGTTATTCTGGCGGGAATATTAACCGCCCTGGCATTTTGGCGCGGATGGCAGGCGATTTATGTCAGCACTCTTTGTCTTGCCGTGGCGGCAGCCGGTCTTCTGCTGAAAACTACAGCTCCAGTTGTCGATGCCACACAATCGGCGCGTCCAGCGGCCAGATATCTCGCGAACACCGGAGATCCAGTGGCGGTTTTTCACGTGCCGCGCGGAATCCAGTACGGGCTGGGATTTTATTTCAACCAGGAGATACCCAGCTACGATGCCGGGAACTTTCCCGAGCAAGAACATTTTTTGCTCATTAAGAAATATGATGTCAAGGAATTGACGTCCATCATGCAAGAACGGGCCAGGCAAGGGACCCACGGGAACTGCCTTGGGGACGGCCTGCTCCGGCTCGAAACTTCTTTTCAGTCGCCTGTCTTTGATTTATACCGAATCTCGGCGCGAACGTCTTGCGATGGGGCTCCGCTCACCGAAGGAGTTTCGGTTGGCAAATAAATTTGTCTGGATATCCGCGCATTATGGCAAGCAAGGACTTGAATTGAGAGAGAAAATTGTTAGAAGGTGGGAACCCCCGGGTGGCCCCTCGATTCCGCTGCGCAAGTTTTGGCGCGGGTTCGCACGGGACAACAAGAGTTGTATTGAAATTAAACATAGGGCGATCTGTGCCGTCGCGTGCATTCTGGGTTCCATCTTGATTGCAATATTGCCGTTGCCAGCGCAACGGTTACCGGTCCTGAAGCAGATTGACCTGCCTTACAGTGTCTACTATCGCGAGATGTACCTGCCGCAACTGACCAGCGGACCGGGTTCCGTCGCTTGGATGCCCGATTCGGGAAGTGTCATCTTCTCCATGCAGGGTTCACTCTGGCGGCAGAGCCTGAACTCTTCTACAGCAGAGCAGCTTACCAATGGCCCCGGATACGACTACCAGCCCGATGTTTCTCCCGACGGCAAATGGGTGATTTATGCCAAATACGATCAGGATGCCATCGAGTTATGGTTGCTGGATCTTTCCACGAGACAAAGCAAACCGCTGACGAAAACAGGCGCAGTGAATGTGGAGCCGCGGTGGTCGCCGGCCTCCAAGAGCAGCGGCACACGGGTGGCGTTTGTTTCCACCCAGGCCAACCAGCACTTTCATATTTTCGTGGCCCAGTTCGATGCGGCCAAGAGAGAGTTGAAAGAAGTGCAGCGGTTAACGGCTGAGACCCGCAGCACTCTGCCGCGAGTTTATTACAGCGGCATTGATCATGAGATCAGCCCCACATGGTCGCCAGACGGCAAAGACATCATTTTTGTTTCCAACCACAATCACACGAATGGCGCCGGCGGCTTGTGGCGAATGAACTCGACCCCCCTGCTGGTGGAGGCTCCGCCGCCGGTTCCGCGGGGCCCTTTCGGCATGATGGCGCGCAGGCTGCCCCCGATTGTGAAAGAGGAATCACGCCAGATTTACGACGAAAAGACGACGTGGAGGGCGAGACCAGATTGGTCTTCTGACGGCAAGCGCGTGGTATATGCGTCGTATCTGGCAGCGCCCAAGGGAGCAGGACATTATCAGCTCCGGACGATTGCTGCTGAGGCCGGCACGGCTGAAGCAGCGGTGCTTCCCGGCCCGAGCGCAGAGGAGAATGACTTCAATCCGCGCTGGTCGCCTGATGGAAAATCACTCGCCTTCATCTCCACCCGAAGCGGAAATTTTTCTTTGTGGGTGCGGGATGTGGCGAGCGAAAAACAGCGCCAGATCGCGCAGAAGGAGCGCAAATTCCTTGCGCCCATGGCCAGCATTCGATTGCAGGGTGGGCAGTCCGTCATCCCAGCGGCTCCGGTCAGGGTTTCTATTACCGGGGCGGACAGCCGGACCTACGCTCCCGACAATGCTGTGGTCTATGCCGATGACAGCTTCGACCGCAAAGAGCGTCCCTTTGAAGTCCATTACTTCGACCTGAATGTTTCGCCGCTGCGGCCGTCGGAAGCAATTACTGTTCCGCCCGGCAAGACTCGCGTAGAGATTACGAACGGCCTGCTCCATGTGCCTGTACGTCTGGATATAAAACTAAAGGCGGGCGAAAGCAAGATTGTTCGTTTCAAGCTGGCGACTCTGCATTTGCCGGATAACCCTGCAACCCGCTGGATCGACGGTGATGTGCACCTGGGCATGAATTACGGAGGCGCGTTCCACAGCACGCCACAAACGCTGCTCGCGCAGATGAAAGCAGAAGACCTGGGCGTTGCTTATAGTCTGATGGCGAACGACGATGAACAAATTCCCGATATAAGAGCGGCTGTCATGGCGGGCAAGGCCGGTCCGGCATCAAGCACGGTATATCACATTCTCTACGGAGAAGAGTTTCATTCAGGCTTCTGGGGAGATGTCGCAGCGCTTAATACCAGTTTGCCGATTAGCGGGCGATTCTCCTCATATCCTGAGAAAGTCCCCAGCATTGTTCCCACGAATGCCGACATTGCCGATCAAGCCAAGGTCCGCAACGACAAGGCGCTCATCGGCTACTCACCCTTCTTCCGCGACATGCCCGATCCGGAAAACGATACGAAACTCACCCATGAGCTTCCCGTTGACGTTGCCCTCGGCAAGGTGGATTATTACGAACTTCTGGGGCGGGGTGATGCCAAGGCCTCGGCGGCCGTCTGGTACGCGCTTCTCAATCTGGGTTTTCGTGTTCCGGCTGCGGCGGGCTCCGAAGCTGT
>QIAW01000306.1 GCA_003225655.1 Acidobacteriota bacterium | reverse complement strand
AGACAGTATCGTCGTTGTCGTCTCCGCCCTGGGGGGCATCACCGACCGCATCCTGAACTGCGTGAAGGCCGCCGGCAGGGGCGAGCAGAACACGGTTTCAAGCATTCTGCAGGAGATTGAGGCCCGCCATGAAGAGGTTATCGCGGCAATGTTCAATGCCAGCAATGCGCCGAGGATTCGTGAGCAGGTCGGGACCATTATCCGCCAGTTGCATGATCTCTGTTTTGCCCTGGTGCAGCTTCGCGCCTTGACCCCGCAACTCCTGGACGTGGCCCTGCCTATGGGAGAGAAACTTTCCGCCCAGATCTTCGCCGCCATACTTGAGCAATCAGGAACGCCCAGCCGCTACATTGATTCCACCGAAATTCTAGTTACTGACGACCACTTTGGTGATGCCGCCGCCGACCTTGACGCCACCCGCCCCAAGGTCCACGGTGTGATTTTCCCGCTGCTCGATGAAGGACGCGTTCCCGTTGTCACCGGCTTCAGCGGCGCCACCAAGCAAGGCCAGCCCACCACGCTCGGCCGCGGCGGCTCAGATTCTTCCGCCACGATTCTCGGCGCCGTCCTCGAATGCGATGAAGTCTGGATCTGGACCGATGTTGACGGCGTCCTCAGCGCCGACCCGCGCATCTGCCCCAACGCCCGAGTGCTCCCTGAGATCAGCTTCACCGAGGCCATTGAACTTTCCTACTACGGGGCCAAGGTCATCCATCACAAAGCCATTCGTCCCACCATGGAAAAGAAAATTCCCGTTTGGATCAAGAACTCCTTCCGGCCCGAGATTGCCGGGACCAAAGTCACCGGCGCTCCTTACATGAACGGCACGCCGGTGAAGGCGGTGACGGCTATTAACAAAGCGAGCCTGGTGACCCTGGTGGCACAGAATGATCTTTACGTTGCTGCCGACATTCTCGGCAGAATGTTCCTTCGTCTGGGCCATGACCACGTTGATATCCTTTTCTCCACCCAGTCCTCGGCCGAGAATTCCCTGGGACTCGTGGTTCGCGGAGAAGATACCGACCGGGTCACGGCCTCGATTGAAAGAATGTTTCGCACCGAACTGCGCCATGGTGTACTCAAGTCGGTGGAGGTTGAGCGCGATCTGGCCGTCATCGCCGTGCTCGGCGAGGCCATGAAAGGAAGCTACGGCGTTATCGGCCGGATCTTCAGCGCCGTGGGCGCGCGCAAGGTGAGCGTCACCGCCGTTGCCCAGGGCGCCAGCGAATTAAGCATCTGCTTCGCTGTCCCTGCCGTTAACGCGCCCGACGTGATTCAGGCAATTCACCAGGAGTTTTTTCATTGAAATGGTTTTGAAAGCTCAATTTGCCACCGAGGAAGAGCATGGCTTTACAGCCTGGCTGGAAAAGCGCTTGAAGCGAGAAGATGCATCGGATGCGGAGTTTCTTAGCGCCGGAGGCGCGACGGAGAATTTAGCCCACCGCGAAGCGGTGGGTAAGCTGAAAAAGAAAGTACGAGCCCCAGAGGGGCGACACAACTGCGGGCTCTAGCCCTGAGGTTTGAAAATGAGATCGAGAATAAGATTTGCCGTGAGGATTTTCGCATTAGCGTTGCTGGCCGTAATGACAGCGTCTCCGCTGGCCTTCAGCCAGGAGAGCGAAGCCGCGCAATTTCTCACCGCTCTGATCAAGATTGATACCAGCAATCCTCCGGGAAACGAGGCCAGTGCCGCCGAGTACCTGAAGGGTATTTTGGAGAAAGAGGGAATCCAGGCGCAAATCTACGAGGGCAAAAAACGGCCCCTCCTGCTCCTGGCCCATCTTGATGTTGTGGGGGTGGAGCGTTCCAAGTGGACGGTAGACCCCTTCGCCGCGATGATCAAAGATGGATACATCTATGGCCGGGGATCCATCGATGACAAGGGCATGGTAGCTGCCAATCTTGAAGTTTTCCTTCGGCTGCATCGGGAAAAGGTCCCCCTCGATCGCGATGTCATCTTTCTCGCCGAAGCCGGGGAGGAGGGAACCCCGCGCTTCGGAATCGAATACATGATCGCTGAGCATTGGGACCAGATCGACAGCGAATTCGCCCTGAACGAAGGCGGAACTGCTCTTATGGAAAACGGCAAGCTCAAGTATATGGGGGTTGCGACTACGGAGAAGGTCCCGCGCGGTATGACGCTTATGGCTCACGGCACCAGCGGTCATGGCTCCATTCCTCGCCTCGATAATCCTGTCGTGCACCTCAGCGCCGCCGTAGCGAAGCTGGGTAGTTGGCAGACTCCCATGCGCCTGAACGAAACCACTAAGCTGCTCTTTGAGCGCCTCGCCAACCTGAGCGAGCCGAAATTGGCCAACGCCTTGCGCAATTTGCATGACGAGAGCTCGCAGAAACTTTTGGCCAGCGAGCATCCGGAGCTCTATTCAAAGTTGCGTACCTCCATTGTTCCCACCATCATCAAAGGCGGCTTCCGCAGCAATGTGATCCCTGCCGAAGCCGAAGCCACATTAGACGTGCGCGCACTTCCCGACGAGGATATCGATCGTCTGGTGGCGCAGATGAAGGAGTTGGTGAACGATCCGGCGATTGAGATTCGGCGCGTGGCCGAGAATAATCGTCCTTTCAATCCTCCCTCTCCCGTAAGCAGCGAGATGTTTGCCGCGCTGGAGCACGCTCAACAGAAGCTTTTTCCAGCAAGCGTGACCTTGCCCGACATGCTGACTGGGGCGACCGATGGCGCCGAGCTCCGCGCCAAAGGCGTGAAGGTCTATGGCATTGCCGCGCCAAAGACAGCGGATGACGAAAGGCGCGTGCATGGTAACGATGAGCGCATGCCGCTCGCCGGCCTCGACCAGTTTGTCGAGTACATCGATGCCGCAACACGTGAGGTTGCAGTAGCGAAATAGTTTCTTCACGCAGACGCTCTTCGGGGCTAGATGCTTTAGAAAGTCGTTAGGGTGAAGACATGTATCAGGGCACGAGTTCACTCGTGCCGTTTGGAACCGGAAAGTAATCATGCTTTAGCCTCTGTTAGGTTGCGGAAGAGTATGCCTAAGGGCTGAATGCTGAGTGCTTGCAAAAGAAAAGTATGGTCCGAAAACAAACTATTGCCGTCCTGCGCTGCATGGGGTGCAGCTCTCTCGAACCTGCCCAGACTGCGGACTTCCGCTGCGTCCAATGCGGCGAGCTTCTGGAGGCGGTCTATCCCGCGTGGCAGCAGAATGGCGGCAAACAGCGCCCACTCAATCCCTCGGCGTTGAAGAAAGCCTGGTTGCAGCGCCGCACCTCGCTTGATCCGCTCGATCAAAGCGGCGTCTGGCGTTTTCGCGAACTGTTGCCGATCCTTTCGGACCTTCGCCACGCTGTGACCTTGGCGGAAGGGAATACCCCGCTCTACCGGCTGCAGCAGAGCGCGCGCCAGAGCGGCCTCGATCAGCTCTATGTGAAGCATCTGGGCATGAATCCCACCGGTTCTTTCAAAGACACCGGCATGACTACCGTTATCTCCAAGGCGCGCGAGCTGGGCGTCAAATGGGTCGCCTGTGCCT
>QIAW01000305.1:2308-5166 GCA_003225655.1 Acidobacteriota bacterium | reverse complement strand
TTGCCCGTGGGCTTGTGGTTCGCCTCGCGCAGCGCGCTCTCCAGCTCTGCGCCCGTCATGTACGACGTGTGCGAAATGTATTGTCGCACCACCGCGGGAATGCTCTCACCGCGTTTCACCGTGTGATGAAATGCGGCTGGCGCTGTGGCTGTTGCAGCAGCGGAGGCCGCGGCCGCCTGTACCGGCGCAGCATTTCCGTTTTGCCCGACTTGCGCGCGGGTGAAGCCGCAGCCGCACATCAAAGCCGCGATCGCGGAAAATAAAAATAATTTTGCCAACAGGTTCAAAGATGGATTGACAGCAGACAAGCCAGGGGACAACTTGCGAAGCTTCATACAAAGCACTTCCAATTCTCTCGGGGCGAACCCGAATACTAACAACCTCATCTCAGCCCGGCAACCCGGTGTACACCTTAGACGCCGCCCAGCAGCTCTGAAGATGTGTGCCTCTTCAGGCTCGTTCTGGGCCCAGAAGGCCAAGACCGCCGGCACAGATAGAAAGACGACAACCGGCCAGCGCCGGTGCCTGCTTTTAGCCGAATACTGAGGCCTGAGGATCGAGGAGCCACCAACGAGCTTGAAACTCGAACTCTAAACTGCCTTTCGGGTTGCCCTTGCGAACCATCTAATGCACTTCCTTAAGTTTTCCACCGGGGCAGCCGCTCCGTGGTTGCTGAATTTGCATCCAACGTCATAAGGGCAAAGGGAAGGAAAAGCGCAGATCCCAAATTTTCATAACAACGCCATCATCCAAAAGCATTTCTGATTGATAGCAACTCTGCACTTGGTTTCCCCCATCGAAAAAACAGACGATAAACGGCCCGGGCAGGAAGGGGCACATGTATGAGGACGGGGTTGAATACCGCGCTGGATCCCACCCGGCGCAGCAATGACGCACAGGATTTCGACGCCGCGCTGCGGCGCAAGATTGTAGGTCAGGACCCGGCGATCGAGAAAGTCACAGAGATCTATCAGATGTTTTTGGCCGGGTTGAATCCGCCCTGTCGCCCGGTTGGAAACCTGCTCTTTCTCGGCCCAACCGGTTCCGGCAAGACCCGCGTGGTTGAGGCCATGGCCGAGGCCCTCTTCGGCGATGCCAAAGCCTGCATCAAGATAGATTGCGCTGAGTTCCAGCACAGCCACGAGATTGCCAAGCTTATTGGCTCGCCCCCCGGATACCTCGGACACCGCGAGACCCACCCCTTGCTCACGCAGGAGGCCCTGAACCAGTGGCACACCGAGCGCCTGCGCCTCTCGCTGCTGCTGTTCGATGAAATCGAAAAGGCCAGCGACTCACTGTGGCAGCTTCTGCTGGGCATCCTGGATAAAGCCACGCTCACCCTGGGGGACAATCGCCGTGTTGACCTCTCCCAAGTCGTCATCATCATGACGTCAAACCTGGGTGCGGGCGAGATGAACGAGCTGATTCACGGCGCCATGGGCTTTGCCCAGAAGCCGGCCTTCATCGACAACCGGCTCGACGAAAAGATTACCCGCACGGCCCAGGATGCCGCCAAGCGCAAGTTTTCGCCTGAGTTCATGAACCGCATCGACAAGATCGTGGTCTTCAAGATGCTCAAGCCCGAGCACCTGCAGCGTATCCTGGAAATCGAGCTGGGGATGGTGCAGCAGCGCATCCTGCAGGCGACCGGCAACAGCCAGTTTGTCTTCAGTTGCACCCCCCGGGTCAAGCGCTTCCTGCTGGATGAAGGCACCGACCCCAAGTACGGCGCCCGCCACCTCAAGCGCGCCATCGAGCGCTACATTGTCTTCCCCCTGGCCAACCTGGTTGCCACCGGACAGGTCAAGCTGGGCGATTATGTCCGCATTGATATGGATGCCGAAGGAAGAATGGCTTTCGTGAAGGAAGCCGAAGGCGCCCTGGTTCCCGTGCTGCTCGAGAAATATGGACAGGAGGTCAGCTCCCCGCCGCTCGCCCGCGCCGCCCGCACCGGGGGGGCCAAAGGCCGGGACTTCACGGTTTCATCGCCGCTAGATCATAAATAAATAGCAGTTAGCCACTTAGCCGTTAGCATTTAGCTTGGCTCTCGGCGAGCTAAAGAGCGCTTGCGGGTTGCCGTCGCACTCCAGGTGTGGAGTGCTCCTCAAAAGACAGCAATTGGGTGTTATTCCACTCGCAGCGCTTGGCTAAATGCCAAGTGCTAATTGCTAAATGCTGTTTCACTTACTTTTCAAATGCCGGATGGCATTCTTCCCCTGCCGTTTGACCTCGTACATGAGGTCATCGGCTTTTTGCACCATCTCCTCGATGTTTTGCGGCACCTCGTCGTAGGTCACCAACCCCATGCTGAAGGTAACGGGAAAATTCCGCTCCTGCATGGCCGCTGTCAGCAGTCTGTGCAGCTTGTGAATCACGAAAGCGGCGGCGGCATCGCCCGCCTCCGGCAGCAGCAGGGCGAACTCGTCTCCACCCAGCCTGGCTGCCAGGTCCTCGGCGCGAAGGTTATTCTTCAACACTGTCGCCACGCTGGACAGCACCTGGTCGCCGGCGTCATGTCCACGGGTGTCATTGACCTGCTTGAAGTTGTCCAGATCTATGTAGGCCAGGCTCAGCGGACGCCCATAGCGGCCCGCGCGCTTTCTTTCCTGCTCCGCGCGCTCGTAGAATGCGCGGCGATTGGCCAAATCGGTAAGCACATCGCTGCGGGCAAGTTTCTTCTCGGCCTCGAGCAGCGCGTCCCGGCTCTCACGCAGCGCCTTTTGCATCTCGATCTGCTCGGTAACGTCCTGCGCGTGGCCCAGGATGTACGCGCCTGCACCTTCATCCTCAATCAGCCGGTTGGTGTAGGCCCAGACGTGCTTCTCGCCAGCGCTATCCACCACCAGCATGTTTCCCCG
>QIAW01000305.1:0-2169 GCA_003225655.1 Acidobacteriota bacterium | reverse complement strand
TCATGGGTGCAGATCAGCGCCGAGCTGCTCTCCACCAGGTTGCGGTATCGCTCCTGCGCCAGCAGCAGGCTCTCCTGGAAGGCCACCAGCCGCCTGGCCACCAGCAATCGCGCCTCAAATTCCGCCGGGTTCGGAGGTTTGCAGATGTAGTCGTCAGCTCCTGAGCCCAAGCCCTGGATTATGTGTTGCGTCTCCTGCTTGGCCGTCAGCAGCAGAATGTAGGTGTAATGGCGCCGGGTGAGCTCTCGCACCCGGCGGCAAAGCTCAATGCCTTCCATCCCTGGCATCATCCAGTCCAGGATCGCGATGGTCGGTATGTCGCCCGACTGCAGCAGTTCCCATGCCTCGACCCCGTCTTTGGCCAGAGTGACCTCGTATCCCCAGGCCTCCAGCAGCCGTCGCAGCACCTCCCGCGAGACCGCGCTGTCATCGGCGACGATCACGCGCAATGTTGCGCTGCGATTGAATGTTGGCCGTTTGGGTGCTGGTTGACTTGGCCCCCGCTGGCTGGAGGTTGGCGGATTGGATGCCGGCTGGCCGGCTACTGCCTGATTTGTGACGGGAAGATTCGCTGCTGGCTGACTGGCGGTCGCTTCGTCTGAAGAAGCAGGGGCAGAGGATGTCGGGCCAGGCGTTGCCCGCTTCGCTTGCTTCTTTCCCGGGGCTCGGGTAGCTTCCGGCCTGCCGCGATCAATAGCCATGCTGATTTTAGGGTGCCGCTTAACCGCAAACGCTGCCAAACGGCCAAAAACATAGTGATATTAGCAGAGTATTGAAAGCATGAACCGCAATTCGGAATCGAAAGGGCAAGATGTTTTTTACCGGGAACTGAGAACCGGGAACTGAGAACTGTCTTACGATGCTCCTTCCAGCTTCAACCGTATGTTCACGAAGTTATACGGAGGCCACGGCCCGGAGTACCGGAAGGAGAGGATGTTTTTGAATCGTTCCGAGATCTGGTTCACGATGCGGTCGAACTCAGGCTCTTTTTTGCGCTGCAGCAGAAAGGCGGCATTCATAATCATGTTCTCGCCAATGGTCTTGTTGTCGCGGCTGGCCACGCACGCCGGCCTCAGGCTGTCGTAAATTTCCTTTACGATATCCACGCTGCGTTCGGTCAGCGCGCGGTCAATCATGCGTCCCAGTTGCATGCGGGCAAAGTAGGTGGATTGCAGGTGCTTTTTCGCCAACTCCTGGACAAACTGGCGGATTTCCTCGTCTTCACGCTTCAATTTCTCGATCATCTTGTCGCGGTCCCAGGTGACCTTCAATCCGAACTCGATTTTGCCTTGCATCTTCTCCAGCACGTCGCGCAGCGAAGGATAAATGCTCTTGAGCACCTCGCGGATATCCTCTTCGGTGCGGAATACCGTGCCGAAGCTCATAGGGATGATGGTGTGCGTGTTCATCACCCGCTCCACCACGTGCTCGTGCGCCAGCGCGTTCTCGCGCGTGGCGTCAAGGATGGCCATCCTTACCCGGCTGCACACTGCCACCAGCCCGCTGTAGTCGACAGAGAACACATCGGCGATCTCGCCGCCGATTCCGCTTTTACCGAGCGGTAGCTGGCCATCGCCGGCGATGATGCCGTAAACGTAACAGCCGCCCTCCTCGGCAGCGCCTGCAGCCTCACGTGCGGCGCGTCCCGCAGGGACAGGCATACTGAGGTGGGGCTCATCCTGTTCTTTGCTGATCTTGTGCACATAGGGCTGCTGGCCGCCGGCTGAGGAGGTGATCGCTGCAGGCGCGGTGAGTTTCTCTGCCGGCCGTTTTTGCGCAGCGGACTTCTTTCTTACCCGCTCTGCCGGCCTCTCCCTCACCTGCTCAGCCGAGCTGCGGCGAGACAACTTCTTGCCGGCCAGTTTCTTCCCTGCCGGCGCGGCCTTCTTGCCAACGAGCTTCCTATCCACGGATTTCTTGCGGGCGAGCTTCATAGCAAATGGCGACCTTAATATCTTCCTGTGACCCTTGTTTCGCGGCAATGGCCCTCTTCCAACTGCGGATTCTCAAGAATAAACCAGCTATGGATTCTCAAGAATAGACTGAAGACGAATTGCTAACGATTTCATCCGCGTGGTTCGGCAAAGCACACGACCGCGCTTGGGGGGAGGAAATAAATCTACAAAAATCCCAGGGAAAATTCAACCCCCAGATTCCGCATTTGCCTGA
>QIAW01000037.1 GCA_003225655.1 Acidobacteriota bacterium | reverse complement strand
CCCGGTCTTCGTAACCGACACGCGCGGGATTAACGATATTTACGCTTCCATTACCAATCTGGGCAATGCCCTGAATCGCCAGCACGATGCGGAAGTCCTGGTCAATCGTTTGCGGCGGCGGGAACAGGCTGTACGCGAGCGCGTCAAAGGACTGCCTGGCCCTCACATACTTTTCGTGCTGTGGCCCGACCCGGTCTTTACCGCCGGCAAAGGCGCTTTTGTCACCGCATTGATTGATATCGCAGGCGGAAAGTCCGTCACCGACGACCTGCCTCAGGCTTGGCCGCAAATCAGCCTTGAGGCGGTCATAGCGCGCAAGCCTGATTCCCTGCTCTTGACTCACGATTCGCAGGTGACCCTTGACGATCTTAAGAAGAAGCCGGGCTGGAGCAGCATGGATGCAGTGAAGGCCAATCGCGTGTTCTATATCGATGATCGACTGATTCATCCCAGTCCGGTGGTCTTCGACGCACTGGAAGACTTGGCAGAGCAGTTTCATCCGTCGAGGACGCACTAAGTTGCAAGCTGTAGTGTCCTCGTTACCATCAACGTTGTATAACACCGAATCGCAAGGGGATGCTCGGGAAAGCGGTGAGACTCCGCTACTGTCCCGCAACTGTAAGCGACGTTTTATCGCCAGCACAGCCACTGCCGCAAAGGCGGGAAGGCGCTGGCCTTCAGTCGCAAGTCAGGAGACCGGTCCTCGTGCCGATACGATACCTCTCTTTCGAGGAAAAGGAGACCTATGCAAATCCGGAGTTTACGCCACACAATTTTATTTTTGGCCATTGTTATTTCGTTCTTTGTTGCCAGGCCATTGACCGCGGCGGAATCGGGCGCTATTCGCGGCATGATTACCGACCCTTTGGGCGCTGTTATCCGCAACGCCCAGGTAGAGCTGTTTCAGGGCGGCAATCGAGCAGCTACAACCTCAACCGACCAGGTAGGGGCCTTCGAGTTTACATCTTTAGCCGCTGGCCGTTACCACATCCGCGCCGAAGCTCGGCAATTTACCTCCGAGCGCAGCCAGGACGTCTATCTTAACGGGGGCATAGCCCAGATCACCCTCAGCCTCAAGGTTGGCACCACAACGCAAGAGATCGTGGTCTCAGCAACCGGGATGGAAATACCCGACTCGCAGGTCGGTGCTTCAATTTCCGTGATCAATCAGAGCGAATTCCAGAACAAGCTCGATGTGCTCGAACCGCTGCGGCTTGTTCCTGGACTTCAGATCGTCCAGACTGGTGGAAGGGGCGGCATAACCTCGCTGTTCTTGCGCGGGGGCAACGATTCCGCGAACAAAGTCTTGCTCGACGGAATTCCTATCAACGACATCGGCGGGGAAATCGGTTTTGCCAACCTGGCAGAAACCGGTATTGCTCAAGCTGAGGTCTTGCGTGGGCCTAACAGCGTGCTCTACGGAGCCGACGCGCTGTCCGGGGTCATTAACCTGACCACGCGCCGGGGTTCAACTCCGCTGCCTGAGTTTACTTATTCCGGTGACGGCGGCAATTTTTCTACAATGCATCAGGCGGCCTCGGTTGCGGGTGCTTACCGCCAACTGGACTACTTCTCCGAATTTTCGCGCTTCGATACGCGCAATAGCGAGCCACACAGCGCGTTCCATAACGGCACGTTTGCGGGAAATTTCGGCTGGTCCCCGCTCTCTTCCACGCAATTTCGGGTCACAGGGAGGCGTACTGTCGCCAATTCGAGCCTTCCGAACGCCCTGGACTTTTTCGGCATCGCTGACGACTCTTTCCAGAAAGAACAGGATACTTATATCGGAGTCAGCGCACAGAACCAGACCACATCTCACTGGCTTAACCAGGTGCGCTACGGGGCCACAAGGCTGCGCTCACAATTTGAAAACCCTTCACCTACCGGTATTCCCTTTGATCCGTTCATGTTCGGTCCCAATTACTTGGGACTCCCGGTCACCATCCATGGCGCAAACGGATTCAGCACAAGCGGGCAGGCGATCCTGGATTTTGGCGGCGTCTATCCGCAGCGAACCGATACGCTTACGAACCGCGACTTCGTTTCGGCGCAGTCTGACTACGTAGTTAATCCGCACCTGACGGCTCTCTTCGGCTTCCGCTATGAAAACGAACGCGGATTTACAAATTTTCCGACCCACACACCCACCGACCGCAATAACTTTAGTTATACCTTGCAGGCGCAAGGCAATCTCTGGACCCGGGCCTACGCCACGGTTGGCCTGGGAATCGAGAACAACCAGATTTTCGGAGTGAAGCTGACTCCGCGCGTGTCGCTTGCCTACTATCTGTTCCGCCCGGATTCAACCGGCGTATTTAATGGCACGAAGTTGAAGTTCAATTTCGGCAAAGGAATCAAAGAGCCGAATATCTTTTCTGAAAGCACTTCTCTTTTCAATTTGCTTTCTCCACTTAGTAACGGCCAGCAGTTGATATCCCAGTTTCATGTCACGCCCATAGGCCCGGAGCGTTCGCGCAGCTACGACTTCGGCATCGAGCAGACAGCCTGGAACGCCCGCGCCAAGTTTGGTGTCACTTTTTTTCATAATCAATTCACTGACCAGATGGAATTTCTGGATCAAACCGCCCTTCTCTCCCTGGGGATTCCCTCTGACGTAGTGAACGCCAATGCAAACGCCTTCGGCGCAACTATTAACTCTGCTAACTTTCGGGCTCAAGGAATCGAGAGCGAGATTGAATTTGATTTGGGCCATGGGCTGCACCTTCGCAGTAACTACACATATCTTGACTCGGTTGTGCAGCGTTCTTTTTCAAGCAGTGGGCCTGGGCAGGTCACCAATCCGATGCTGCCTCCAATTCCGATCGGTGCATTTTCACCTCTGAAAGGCGCCCGCCCCTTCCGCCGCGCGCCTCACTCGGGAAGCTTCCTGATTACATATGACAAGCCGAGGTTCACATTAGGATTGAGCGGATATTTGGTAAGCCGCCGCGACGACAGTACGTTCCTAAGCGATAGCTTTTTCGGCAGCACCATGCTGTTGCC
>QIAW01000304.1 GCA_003225655.1 Acidobacteriota bacterium | reverse complement strand
AGCAAAAGAAGGTCACCTATGACTTCGAGCGGCTGATGGAGGGCGCAACCAAAGTGAAGACCAGCGAGTTCGCGGACCACATGATTCAAAACATGGGATGAAGAGAAGCACTTGGCATTTGGCATAGCCCAGATTGGAGCTCACCGCGAAGACGCAGAGGCGCGGAGAAATTGGTAGCTCATGTGAGCAGGCTGTGCCGAGGCAGCTTGAAATTTATATCTCTACAAAATTGTATCTCTACAAAAGAAAACGAGAGGGATTGATATGCGCAAGAAGGTAACAGTAGTGGGGGCAGGGAACGTGGGGGCGACGGCGGCGCATTGGATTGCCTCCAAAGAGCTGGCCGATGTGGTGTTGGTGGATATTATGGACGGCATCCCGCAGGGGAAAGGCCTGGATTTGCTGGAGGCGATGCCCATCGAGAAGAAAGATTCCTTTGTTATCGGAACCAACGACTACGCCGAAACCGCCAACTCCGACATTGTGGTGATTACGGCGGGACTTCCACGCAAGCCGGGAATGAGCCGAGACGACCTGCTCACCAAGAACTTTGCCATCATGTAAGACGTTGTGGGGAAATGCGTCGCTGCCTCCCCCAGCAGCATCCTGATCGTGGTCTCCAATCCGCTGGATGCCATGGCGCAGGCTGCATACAAGATCAGCAAGTTTTCACGCAATCGCGTGATTGGCATGGCGGGGGTGCTCGATTCGGCGCGCTTCCGCGCCTTCATTGCCATGGAACTGAAGGTGAGCGTCGAGAACGTGACCGCCTTCGTGCTCGGTGGCCACGGCGATACCATGGTCCCGCTGCCGCGCTACTCCACAGTTGCCGGGATCCCAATTACGGAATTGCTGGATGCGGTCACGGTTGAGCGCCTGGTGCAGCGCACCCGCGAGGGCGGCGCCGAGATTGTGAAATACCTGAAGGCGGGCAGCGCCTACTACGCTCCCTCGGCTGCAGTGACCGAGATGATCGAGGCCATCCTGAAAGACAAAAAGAAGATTCTGCCGTGCGCCGCTTATCTGGATGGAGAATACGGCATTAAGGGACTCTTTGTGGGAGTGCCGTGCAAACTCGGTACGCGCGGGCTGGAAGAAATTATCCAGATCAGGCTGACTCCGGAAGAACAGGCAGCCCTGCAAAAGAGCGCCGATGCGGTGAAGGAGTTGGTGGCTGTGATTGGAGTGTAAGGGCAGCTCTCAGCTTTCAATTCTTAGTTCGCGGTTTCCAGTCGCCAGTTTGAAGAGACGCAGCGCCTTTCACGTTTGTGGCTGCAACAGCGCATGGTGGTCAGCCGCCGTCTTCGTTAGATAGATTCTCGACCTGCTGGTTCTTTTCAGTGGCGTGGGCTTCGGCGTAACTCTCAAGTATGGAGCGCAGGATTGTGCCCAGGTCAAACCGTTTAACCACAAGGGTTCCATGCCCCCATATCGTATCCTCGTGGTTCTCGTTCATCTGATGTGTAAGCCCTGCGGGGGTCGTGACCCAATACGATGACGTCCAGCGGTGGCCGTCCTTTGGGTTTTCAAGTTCGACGAAAAACTCATCGTAGAAGTCGGTTGGATCTGCCGGTCCCGTCTCCAGGTCCGTATGCTGAAAGTAGTAATTCAGAATCTTGGGCCGAAAGAAATCGAGACCATATTTTTCCTCAAGCTCGCTTTCGAGCTCTCGTATGTCGAAGGGGAAACGAAGCTCTCTGCCTACTTTGGGGACAGGATGGGGCCCTATTCTCAGGAGCGGTTGTAATTGGTCGGCAATGTATGGTGACGCAGCGACATTATTCTCGGAAACTCGGGACAAAAATTTCATGAGGATAAACAGCCCAACGGCGCACACTACAAGAATGGCGATTTTGAGCGTCAGCGATTCCATGATCTCGCTTGCACAACCAAGATTCTTCTTGCGAAACGCAATATAGATCCAAAGACAAAAGCCCAAGTTGGCCTCAAACTCTTACGAGGCCGGCCCAGGCCCGGTTTGCGGCGTGAAAATTTTTGCCCAGCTCTCGACCTCAGACCATCAGCTTCGTTCAATCTTGATGGAGTTGATCTTGACCTCCTGGGCCGGTTTATCCTGCGACCCGGTGGGGGTATTGACGATCTTATCCACGACGTTCTGTCCTTCAACCACTTCTCCAAAAATTGTGTGCTTGCCCGTCAGCCATTGGGTGGCAGCAACCGTGATGAAGAATTGTGATCCGTTGGTGTTAGGGCCGGCATTGGCCATGGCCAGCTTGCCGGGTTTGTCGAAACTGTGGGGTGAGCCTTTGGTCTCGTCTTCAAAGTGGTAGCCGGGGCCACCGAAACCGGTACCGGCGGGATCGCCGCCCTGGATCATGAAGTTGCGAATGACACGATGAAAGATGGTGCTGTTGTAAAGAGGCTGCTTGCTCTTTTCACGCGTGACAGGATGGGTCCATTCACGTTTGCCTTCTGCCAGGTCGGTAAAGTTTTGCACGGTCTTGGGAGCGTTCTGGTCGAACAGACGGCAGACGATTTGCCCCATCGAGGTATCAAAAATTGCGTAGGTTCCAGCCGGACGTGCCATGGTTCTCTCCTTAAAGTCTCTGTTTTAGATTGCCCGCGGTGCTCACTCTCTGCGCACCTGATATGTATCTGTTTATTTTGCTGCTGAAGGTTTCTTCCTGGTAGTGGCCTTCACCGGGGACGCAGAAGCAGCGGGCATCCCGAGGATAGTAATTTTTTCGATCTTGACAGGGTCGAAGGGCCGGTCGCTACGTTCATCACGGGCGCGACGGGCAATGTTTTTTACGAGAGCGACCGTAGTCTCATCACAGGCGCCAAAGATGGTGTAGTGGCCGTTGGTATCCAGCCAGGGAGTAGCAGCTTCGGTTATAAAAAACTGGGAGCCATCAGTATTCGGGCCTGAATTAGCGTAGGCGAGGCGTCCGGGAGCATCGAACTTCACATTAGGAAATTCATCGGGGATTTCGTAGCCGGGGCCGCCTGTACCGTCACCTAACGGATCACCACCCTGGATCATGAAGTTAGGAATGACGCGATGGAAAATAACGCCGTCGTAATAATTCTTATCTGCCAACAGCCGAAAATTCTCTGGCCAGTCCTGCAAAATTCTCTACGCTCTTCGGCGCCTTGTCTGGAAACAGCGTGCAACTCATGCGGCCGGCGGTAGTATCGATGATGGCGGTGGGTTTATCAACGGTGGGCATAGGCTCAACATCGGGGGCATTTTTGGACGCCATATTATTGGCGGGATGTTTGCGACCGCCGGACTTCTGCGTACCTGCGGGGCTGGAATTGGAGTTGGTTTGTGCGCTTACGGAAAAAGATAGCAGCAAGCAAACGACAAGCATTCGAAACATGGAGTTGCTCCTGAAAAATGGTTTAGAACGCAATTAGCCAGTATAAATTTATTTGCACCCTACCGTCTGAAAAAGTCGGTAACGGCCTGTTTCATGACCTCGCGGCCCACGTCAGAGATGGAACGCGTAAGTGGGATGTCCTTAGGACAGGCTTCCACACAATTTTGCGCGTAACCGCACTCCTGGATGCCGCCATCGCCCATAAGGGCTGTCAGGCGCTCATGCTTCATCATCTCCCCAGTGGGGTGGGTGTTGAACAGGCGCACCTGCGAAATAGTTGCCGCACCCACGAAGCCGGTATGCTCATTGAACTGCGGACAGACCTCCATGCAGCAGCAACAAGAGATGCAACGGGAGAGCGGATAGGCTTCTTCCTGCTGTTTTTGCGACATGCGCGGGCCCGCACCCAGGTCATAGGTGCCGTCGAGGGGAATCCATGCCTTGACGGCCTTCAGGTTCTCAAAGAGCACGCTGCGGTCTACCGCCAGGTCGCGAACGACCGGGAACTTGGAAAGAGGTTCAAGCCGAATGGGCTGCTCAAGATTGTCTACCAAGGCGGAGCAGGCCATGCGGGCGCGTCCATTGATGAGCATGGCGCAGGAGCCGCATACCTCCTCCAGGCAGTTGGAATCGTAGGTGAGCGGCGTGGTCGGCTTGCCCTCGCGGGTGACGGGATTGGCCGCGATATCCATCAGCGACGAGATCACGTTCATGTGCCTCTTCCAGGGCAGCTCGAACTCCTCCCAATAGGCCTGGGAGCCGGGCGAGGCCTGGCGCTTGATTTTGAACAGCACAGTCCTGGTTGAATTCTCAGTTCTCAGTTCTCGGTTCATTGAAAGCAGTTCTCAGTTCTCGGTTGTAGAGACGTAGTATGCTACGTCTCTACCGGTCATTTTCGCTTTGCCTTCATCCTGGCCTTACTTTGCCATGTCATAGCGTCTGGGCCTTGGTGGAATTAGTGAAGAATCCACCGGTTCGAATTCAAACTTGGGCTCGTCGGCGTCGGGCGCGAATGAGACCTTTGTGGTCTTGAGCCAGTTCTTATCGTCGCGCTCGGGGAAGTCGGGCTTATAGTGCGCGCCGCGTGATTCGTTGCGCAAGGCGGCCCCCTGAGCGATTACGCGCGAAAGCTGCAGCATATTGTAAAGCTGGCGGGCAAAGACGACAGAGGTGTTGGCCCAATTGGTCTTATCGCTCAGATTGATATGTTTAAAGCGCTCCAGGAACTCACAGATTTTGGCGTCGGTTTCCTGAAGGGCCTTGTTATAGCGGATGACGGTGCAGTTGCGGGTCATCAGTTCGCCCAGCTCGCGCCACAGGCGGAAGGGGTTCTCACTGCCGTCAGATAACATAAGGCCCGCATTGATTTCCACCTGCCGCTTGCGCTCACTGTCAAAGTGGCTGCTATCAACACCCGCGGCTGATTTTGCCAAACCTTTGGCATAGGCCAACGCATTGGGGCCGGCGGTGAACCCGCCGAAGATGCAGGAGACAAGGGAATTGGCGCCCAGGCGATTGGCGCCGTGGTACTGATACTCGCACTCGCCCGCGGCAAAGAGGCCAGGGATGTTGGTTGCCTGCTTGAAATCAACCCAGAGGCCGCCCATGGTGTAGTGCATGCCGGGGAAGATTTTCATCGGGGTCTCGCGCGGATCATCGCCGACAAACTTCTCGTAGATTTCCAGGATACCTTCCAGTTTGCGGTCGAGCGTAGCGCGGTCAACATGGGTGAGGTCGAGGTAGGCGGCGGGTTGTCCGTCGATTCCGAGTCCGTGCTCGTAGACGACTTTGTGAATGGCGCGGGTGGCGACATCGCGGGGCACCAGGTTGCCGTACTTGGGATACCACTCCTCCAAAAAATACCAACGTTCCAATTCAGGAATGCTAAGCGGGTCGCGCTTGTCGTCTTTTTGTTTTGGAACCCAGACACGGCCACCCTCGCCACGGGCGGATTCCGACATCAGCCGGAGCTTGTCTTCGCCGGGGATAGAGGTCGGATGCACCTGGATGAACTCGCCGTTGGCGTAGTAGCAGCCCTGCTGGTAAAGCGCGGACTGCGCCGAGCCGGTGCAGACCACAGAGTTGGTAGATTTGCCGAAGATGGCGCCGATGCCTCCGGTGGCGATGATGACCGCATCCGCGGGAAAGGTGCGGACTTCCATGGAGCGCAGGTCCATAGCGCAGATGCCACGGCAGACCCGCTTGCCATCGAGCACGGCGGAGAGGAACTCCCAGTGCTCGTACTTAGTGACGGATCCTTCAGATTCGTGGCGGCGGACCTGCTCATCAAGTGCGTAAAGAAGCTGCTGGCCGGTGGTGGCGCCGGCAAAGGCGGTGCGATGGTAGAGGGTGCCTCCGAAGCGGCGGAAATCCAAGAGTCCCTCCGGTGTGCGATTGAAGGGAACTCCCATGCGGTCGAGCAGATCAATAATGCCGGGGGCCGCCTCGCACATGCTCTTCACAGGGGGCTGGTTGGCGAGGAAGTCGCCGCCGTAAACGGTGTCATCAAAATGCTGCCAGGCGGAGTCGCCTTCGCCTTTGAGGTTCTTGGCGGCGTTAATCCCACCCTGGGCGCACACGGAATGCGAGCGCTTGACGGGAACAATGGAGAAGAGATCAACGTGGCCGCCCTTTTCGGCAATCTTAATCACAGCGGAAAGCCCGGCCAAACCTCCGCCTATAACGATAATTTTCGGATTCGATGCCCCTGCCATTTTAGTTTTGCTCGCGTCTTATATCTTTAAGTCCTAAATTACTATCTTGTTGCTGCGACTCAGTGGCTCAACGGCCCGTTTCTACGGCTTCAGCGGCAGGTCCTTCAACCGGTTGCTGAGGATGCGTAACAAAACTGCGAATACTCATCAATCCGACACCCGAGATTGTTAGAAACAGGAGCATACAGACCACCAGAAAGCGCTGCCGCGCTCGCTCGCCGACCGTGATGCCCCATTTGGCGCAGAAGAGCCATAGCCCATAAGAAAAATGCCAGGCGGCGCAGAGCAATCCAACAACATAAAACGCCAGGAAAGCAGGTTCGGCCAGTTCAAATTGCACCTTTCCGAAGGATGCGCCGGGATGCAAGTGCAGATCAACGCCGGCGAAGCGCAGATGCCAGACGTGCCATCCGATGTAGGCAAAGATTATGGCGCCAGTCCAGCGCTGCAAGGTGTACATCCAATTGCCCTGCCAGGGATAACTGACGACGTTAGTCTCTCCGCGATACCAGATGTAGAAACCATAGAGCCCGTGAAAGGCGATAGGCAACCAGATGCCGAAGGCTTCCAGCACGATCACCAGCGGCAGACTGCCCAGAAATTTCACCTGGTGGGCATAGGCGCTGGGGCCATTCATGGCGGTGGCGTTGGAGACCAGAATGTGTTCGATCAGAAAGGCGCCCACCGGGATGATTCCAGTCAAAGAGTGCAGGCGTCGCCAGAAATACGAGTGTCCCTGGCCCGCCCGCAGCGGGGCAACGCCGGCGTGAAGAGAGCGGCGATTCTTGCTGGAAGCAGAGGATACGCCGGCAGGACTCGATGCCATTTCGCGTGCGGACTCCTTGAAGCTTTTGGTGGAGGATGCCAAACCTTTTATTATCGTTAAAGCAGTTTCAAGTTTCAAGTTTGGAAAAGCAGTTTCGAGTAGTGGTCAGTTATTGGGGCGAGGTCCGAGACGTGTGGGCAGGATGCCCACACGACAGCCGGCGGGACGCCGGCGCTACGTCAAGCGGCTCAGATCCCTCGCTACGCTTCGGGATTTCGCCTGCAGGCTTCCGCTTTGCTCACGCCTGCAACCCGGCTCAAGTTATAATGGCGCGCAATATTCCAGAAGCGATAAGGAGATTCGATCATGGCGACCCCGGTGGCGGCGTTTGCGCAGATTGCAAACGAGTGTGAAAAGGAAGGGCTCACGCCCAGTAACAGCGAACGCATAGGACAGGAGATCGCTAAGACCTTCAACCTGCAGCCCGATGAGGTGGGCATTCTGAAGCTGGAGAAGCAGAGCTTGATCTTTGTCTATCCCGCCAAACTGCACATGGTGGGAACCATTCCGCTGAACACGGCGGGTTCGGTCGCGGCGCGTACCGCCACAAGCAAGCGCGCGGAAGTGATTAATGCCTTCGCCCAGGCGAAGCACGTCAGCGTCTTCGAATCGGTGGACCTGGGACAGAAGGACGCAATGAGTGAGAAAACCGTGCACACAATTCAAAAGCTCATGTCCGCGCCGGTGATCGCGCAGGAGGGTACTCTAGGAGTCATTGAAATCTGCCGGAAAGGGACCTCTGCGCCCGCCGCAGGCCCAGATTTTTCTCCCGTGGATTTGCAAAGACTCGCGGGGATTGCTACGGCGCTGGCAAAGTGCTTTAAGTGAAGCGA
>QIAW01000302.1 GCA_003225655.1 Acidobacteriota bacterium | reverse complement strand
CGAGTACATCCCAATGCTGGTCGGAAGCGCCCACCAGTACTGCCATAACTCCTCCGCACAGGGTTGCTCTGGGACAGGAAGTCACTTCGAGCAGAGCATTGAGTGCTGCGATGGCACCGCTTTCGATGCTCCGCAATGTGGCACGGGTACCGCACGCGCTTCATGGGATCCAACTATCGATCCTAAGGGCACGGGCATCGGCACCGGGAACAGCCCGGTCGCTGCCGGCTTGCAATGTCTCATCCATTCAACTGGGGGCAACGCGCAGCAGGATTCTCTCGATCCCAGCGCTTTTTCCTCCGGCAAGGGGCCCTTGTTGATTTCCCCGGGCACATTTAGCCAAAACACCTACGGTGTATCGTCAGGGGCGATCCTCGCCACCAGCGACTCCATCATTACAGTGCCTTTGTTTGACAACAGTTCGGCATTCCGGCAGCCGCCGGACACTCAGCTCACAATTGTCGGCTTCCTCACATTGTTCGTGAACAACGTGAGCGGAAGCCCAGCCCGGCCGTTTCCGGCGGCGGTGTCTCAGCAATTCCTGTACGCTTAATTCACAACTGAAAAGGCTACATTGTCGGGGGCGGATCAGCCGGTGGACCCTCAGCTGGCGGCCCATTGTCTGGCGGGAGTGGCTGTTCCGGAGGCGCTTCCTGCGGGACCGGAGCCGTCGGCTCTGTGTTGTCCGTATCGATGTTCTGCGCTGTCGCTGGCGTAAATTGCTGCTCGAATGCGGCCGGAGCATCAGCGCCGCCTTCCTTTCGGCTCAGGATTACGCTGCGCAGCATATTGGGATCGGCTTCTGAACCGACCACCACAAAATTCATTCCTGATCCATTCAAAAGGTCGCTCAGGACTTCGCTCGCAGTCCCCGGGCCGAAGTCACCAGCAACCCGCTGCTGCTCCGTCCCCGACGGAATCGCAATCTCCGCGCCCGTGACCTTTTGAATTTGGAACAACACCTCAGAGAGTGTCGCATTGTTGCAATGCATGGAAAGTGATCCGTTGGCAAACTGTACGCTCACGCCATTAATCGTCGGCGGCCGGCGGACTGGCAAGCTCACCGTTTTCACCACTGCAACCGGCACTTGCGCTCTTATGGTTTGCTCCCGTGTTCCGGTCGGCGATTTCGTTGAAACCCATCCCACCGTAGAAGGCGCAGCTTCCGCACCCTGCGACTGACCGCCGAGTGAGATCAGCAAGCCCGATCCATCAGGCACTACGCGATACCACTGCGGAGCATTGAGGTCCACGACCACCCGCGTAACTGGCGGCTTCTGCGAGTAAAGGCCTGCCCGCACTGAAATAACTTCTCCGCGATTGATTGTGATCTTTCGCAGCGCCGCTGCCGGCAAAGAGTTCGGCAGATCTATTACGAGGCGCTCAGGGCTGGAAACCATTTGCACTTCGGGCGTCAACGCAGCGCTGGTGTGAATTTGCAGGCGAAAGGGATTTTCGCCGATCACCGAAATCTTCTCAATCACTGCCGGATGTTTCCCCTGCGCAGTAGCTGTAACGCACACGGCCGCAACCATCAACTCCACAAAGATGCGCAAGCTTTTCTTGGAAGGCATCGCCTGAGCGGATTCTAGCAGTGCAATTCCTGTGCTTATTCGCACTTTAGTTCTAGCACTAACGACTGAACCCGCTCCGTTACCTCTTATAGCGATATCGCGCGATGAGCGCCGCCGTTCCGGAAGCCATCAACAGCATCGTCCCAGGCTCTGGAACCGGTGGTGGCGGAGGTGGAGGATTGTGCTGGCAATCCTTGGAGTTGTCTGTTTTATTCGGAGGACATCCGCCACCGATCGGCGTGGTTACCGGCCCGCCTCCGCCTCCAATTGGCGGTGGCATGAACACGCCTGGCGGCGGCCCTCCAGAAAACGCATTGCCCGGCAATGATCCCAGCGGCATTCCTGGATCAAGCGGCATCAGCTCTGTGCTGAGATTGTTTGGAAACAATTGTTCCGCACCGCTCGCCACCGCGTCGGGGCGGTCGAGTTCCGCCATGGTGGGCTCGTTGGGTGAAGTATTCGCCTGTGGCAGGACCGAAACCTGGTTACCGCAGCGAGTGCGTGCCGTGATGTGTCCATCACTCAGCAGCTTCTCGCCAACGTGCAGCTTTGCTTGCTTGCGGCTCCAGTAAATACGATCGCCGCGCCGATACGACAAGTACACCAGTTTGGGCTCGCTGACCTCGACGACTCGCGCCTGCTTATACGAAAAGCCCGAATAGTGTTGTGCCACCGCCGGGTCATGAGCGGCCACGTTCTGCAGCTCTTCGCCTGATCTCACGCCGCCCGGAACCACCGAATATGGATAGACCACGCGCGGGTTACGGGCCTGGACCGGCATCGGCCGCAATGATCCTAATGTAGTGAGGCTTGGAAAATTCGACGTTCTCTCGCCGTCACCCGGCGAGTTAGTCTCTCCGCCGATCCAGCGCACGCCCACAACGCAGCCGACCACCAGCAGCAGAAATGCCGCGCAACGTACGATCACTCTCGCTGGATTCGCTCTTCTGCTACTTCTTCGACC
>QIAW01000303.1 GCA_003225655.1 Acidobacteriota bacterium | reverse complement strand
CACGATTAACGCCAGGTCGCGCACTGGCGCGAACACCGCCGAACGCGTACCCACGACAATACGAGCGTCTCCCGAACGGATGCGCCGCCACTGCTCGGCGCGCTCATCCGCTGAGAACGCCGAATGCAGGATGGCGACCTCATTGCCGAAAAGATTGTGCAGGTTCGCGGCCGCAGCCGGAGTGAGTCCGATTTCGGGAACCAGCAGAATCGCCGAGCGGCCCTCGGCCAGCACCGACTGCATCGCAGACAAATAAACCGCCGTCTTGCCCGAGCCAGTGACGCCGTGCAGCAGCGCCACCTTGAACTTCCGCGCGACCGTGGCTTCAAGAATCTTTTCCCGGGCAACGCGTTGTTCTGCATTCAACTCGAAGTCGAGCGACGATTTGGCTTTGAGTCCGGATACCTGAAAGACCATCGGCTCTTCGCTGATCTCGACCGCACCACGCCTCACCAGGGTTTGCAGGGCGCTGCGTGAGCCTCCCGCCGGCCATAAATCTTCGAGCGGCATGCGTCCGCTATTCTGCTGCAGTGTCTCAATGATTTTCTTCTGCTGTGGCGTGGCCTTGGTAATAGACTCCTGCGCCGCAGGCTCCTGCTTCAGCACTGCGATTTTCCGCAGCCGCCGGCTGTCGCGCACTGAGGAGGCATCTTCGCGCGTGATCCATTTTTTCCGCAGCAGGCCGGCCATAACCGTTCGTGGCAGTCCTACAGAGCCGCGCAAGGAACTTTCGCTTGCGCTCTCGCGGTTGCCCAGATAATCCAGCACTCGCATCTCGGCGGCCTGATCTTCGTGGCTCTTTTTCGAGCGCAGCGATGAACCCGCCGTGGCCGATTGGAAGAGAACTTCCCTGCCCAGATCGGTAATGCTATAGACATGGGCCCGCTTCACGTCTGCGGTCAGCGGCAGCATGCCGCGCAAGACCTCGCCGATAGGCGCGAGATAATATTGTGCAATCCATTCGCCCAGATGCAGCAGATCGGCCTCCAGCACCGGCTGGCGGTCGAGCACGTCAATGAGCATCTTGGTTTGAACTGCGGGAGGGGTATCGTGAAGCCGGGTAACCACTCCGGCAAGCCTCTCATTGCGGAATGGGACCAGCACGCGCCCGCCTACGACCGGCTCGCTGCCGTTGCTCCCGATGCGATAGGTGAACACGCCTTCCAGCGGCAGGGGAACCGCGACATCGCAAAACTCAGGCATGCTTATTGGTTTTCAGGTTTGCTTGGCGCCGTCAGCCCCATCAGCTTCATGACCATTTGTAGATCTTTCCACGCCTCTTTCTTCTGCCGCGGATCGCGCAGCAGAAATGCCGGATGGTAGGTCACCGCCAGCCTGGTGCCGCGGAAGTCGTAAAAGCGTCCGCGCAGGTTGGCCATGGAATCATTCAGGCCGAGCAGGTTTTTGGCGGCAACCGCGCCCAGCGCAACAATCACTTTGGGCCGGATCACGTCAATCTGCCGCATCAGGAAGGGCGAGCAGGTCTCGCACTCGTCGCGCTCAGGGGTGCGGTTTCCCGGTGGACGGCATTTGATCACATTGGCGATGTAAACATCCTCGCGGCGCAGCCCCATGGCGTTGATCATGTTATTGAGCAACTGTCCGGCGCGGCCCACAAAGGGCTCGCCCTGCTGGTCCTCGTCGGCCCCCGGGGCCTCGCCCACAAACATGAGCTCGGCGTTGGGGTCTCCCACGCCAAAGACAATCTGCTTGCGCCCCTGCTTGTGCAGCTTGCAGCGGATGCAATCGCCAATGACTTCACGGATTGCTTTCAACGCCGCAGGCCGCTCTTCCACGTCAATAGCAGCCAGCCGGCCCGCATCAGATGCCGGGTCGGCGGAAAAAATGGGTAAATCCAAACTCTCAAGTTTTTTGCTCATGGTTGCGGGAACAGTTTCAGAGTTTACTGCCGGGACCGCTTCAGCGACCTCCGTCGGAATTGACACTGCACGCCGGTACAAATCATGAATCCCGAGTTCACGATAGTACTCCATGCGGGTACTGAGCTGGCGGCGAGTTTCAGGGTCGAGTTTCAAGTTTCCAGTTTAGAGTTGCCAGGCAAAAAGCCTGCCGCGGATTTCACAGATTGCGCGGATTTTTTAAAACAGCTTTCAACTGAGTTTAGACGATCTTAACAGGTGAGCCCTTTTTCTTGCGCTGGCGGATGTGAACAACGGCATCGAACACGCGATGCGCGACCTCCCACTTGCTGCTTTCGGCAATGTTCTCGATCTTGGCTTCACCCTGCTCATTGCCGGTGATGATGGTGACCGCATTGCGCTCGGAGTCGAAACCGATGCCTGGCTGCGAGACATCGTTGACCACAATCAGGTCGCAATTCTTCTCTTTTAACTTCTTGCGGGCATTCTCCAGAACATTTTCGGTCTCGGCGGCAAAGCCTGCCAGGATTTGCTCTTGCTTCTTGCTGCGGCCAATCTCGGCAAGAATATCGCTGGTTGGCTCGAGCTCCAGGGTGATTGCGCCCTTGCGCTTCAGCTTCTGGTCCGCTGGCCTCTTGATGGTGAAATCCGCCACCGCTGCGGCTTTGATAATGATCGACGCTTGCGCCAGCCGGGCCACAACCTCGCGGCGCATCTCTTCCGTGGTCTCGACTGCAACCAGCTCCTGGACCGCTGGAGGCTTGATGGCCACCGGTCCGCTCACCAGAATCACGTGCGCGCCACGCCGCAATGCCGCCTCTGCCAGGGCATATCCCATGCGCCCGCTGGAGCGGTTGCCGAGATAGCGCACCGGATCGATCTTCTCCCGCGTCGGTCCGGCGGTAATCAGCACGGTCTCGCCGCCGAGGTCCTGCCGGGCGCCTAACGCTTCCAGGGCGGCTGCGACGATGGCCTCGTTGGCCGCCAGGCGTCCCGGCCCGGTCATGCCGCAAGCCAGGTAGCCGGCATCAGGCTCGACGATGCGGACCCCGCGTGCCTTCAGCTTTTCCAGATTGGCCTGGGTAGCGGCGTTCTCCCACATATTCACGTTCATGGCGGGAGCAACGACCACGGGAGCGGTGGTGGCGAGAAAGAGGGTGGAAAGAAAATCGTCGGCCAGCCCGTTGGCAAATTTGCCGAGAACGTCTGCCGTAGCCGGCGCTACCAGCAGCGCGTCAATGGATTGGGCCACGGCAATGTGCTCAACCGCGGATTCGATGTTCGGCGTCTCCGCCCCCGCGCCAAACAGGCCGGTAATGACCTTCTCCCCGGAAAGCGCGGCGAAGGTCAGCGGACGCACAAATTCCTGGGCGGCACGCGTCATGATGACTTGCACGCGTATACCCCGCTCCTGCAGAAGACGGCAGATCTCCGCCGCCTTGTAGGCTGCGATGCCTCCGCTCACCCCAAGGGCAATCTTCATGCTTGTATTGTAAATCGCGGAACGCTCGAAGAAGAAGCTTGCAGCCGGGAGCCTGGTAACTTATCTGCTTCCGGGACTTACTTGGCTCCGATGGCCCGGTCCAGTTGCCCGCTTGCCGTCTGTGCCGCTGCTGATTTGCCGGCTTCGCCGATGACCCATTTCACCTTGCCGGCGGCGATTTCCTCTTCAGCGATGCGGCAGGCTTTACGCGAGCGGACCTGCTCCATCAGTGGGCGGGCGCCCGATTGCAGTTGGCGGGCGCGGCGCGCGGCCACCAGAACATAACGATAATTGCTGTCAAAACCATCCATCAACTTCATGACAATCACCCCATTCATTTCAAACTGCTCCCGGTCTTTTGCCGGGTTTGTTCAGCTACTCTGCTGTGCGCAGATTATATCGCAAAAGAAGAAAGGATTGGCGCGAGGCGCGGACCAATATTTTCCTGGCGGCACTCCTGGGCCAGTTTGCGCTGGGCCGCAAGCTCCTCGCCGGATCCTTCCGCCTTTCCCGAGCGCTGCATGCGCTCGTACAGCACAATGGCTTTGAGTTGATCAATCGAGTATTCCAACTGGTCATTGACCAGAACGTAATCGTAATTGGGATAGTTCTCAATCTCCTTGGAAGCGGCATTCAGCCGCCGCTGGATGACCTGGTCCGAATCTACTCCTTCGGCCCGGCTGCGACGGCGAAGGCGTGATTCCAGGGCCTGGCGTGACGGGGGGAGCACAAAGATGCTGATGGCCTGGGGAAGTTTTTCCTTGATCTGCCGCGCACCTTGCACATCGATATCCAGCAGCAGGTCATTGCCGGCGCCTTTTGCCTTTTCCAGGAAGCAGCGTGCCGTGCCGTAGTATTCGCCGAAGACCTCGGCATACTCCAGAAATTCATTTTGGGACTTCATGCGCTCGAACTCTTCGCGCTTGACGAAATAGTACTCCCGCCCATTCTGTTCGCTCCCTCGTGGCTGGCGCGTGGTATAGGAAACGGAAAATTCCAGGTGCTTGACAGTCTTGCGCAGCTCGTTGACCAGCGTTGACTTGCCCGAACCTGACGGCGCCGAGATGATGTAGACGAGTCCGCTCATTCTACGTTCTGCACCTGCTCGCGCGCCTTTTCGATCTCTGACTTCATGGCCAGTCCCAGTTCGGTGATGCGCAGCCCCTCCCCGGCCAGTCCGGCGGTCTTGGAAAGCAGCGTATTGGCCTCGCGGTTCATCTCCTGCAGAAGAAAATCGAGCTTTTTGCCGATCTCTCCTTCCGCCTTCATCAGACCTAGAAAGTGGCCGACGTGTGCTTTCATGCGCACAATCTCTTCCTGCACATCGCTGCGCTCAGCCAGAATCGCGGCCTCTTGCAAGATCCGCGCCGGGTCGGCGATGGAGCCGATCAGCTCCTGCAGCTTGCTGGTGATCTTTTCCAGGTGGGCGCGGCTGATCACGGCGCGCAGCTTCTCCACCTCATCGGCGGCGGCGGCAAGATGCGCCATGCGCTCGCGCAGCTCGCGCTCAATGCTTGCGCCCTCTTCCGTGCGCATACGGTCCAGGCTTGCGATGGCCTGCTCGGCCGCGCCCAGCACCGCTGTCTCGTAGCCGCCATCCCCATTCAGGGCGGCGGCGGAAGCCATCAGGGCGCCGGGCAGCTTGAACACGGCATTCAAATCCGGCTCAGCCGTGATGCCGAACTCCTGCGCCGCCGCGCGATAAACGCGAAGATATCCCCCCACCAGCTCGCGGTTGAGCGAGAACAGGTCGCTTCCAGTGCGCTCCAGCGTCAGGGTCACATCCAAGTGGCCGCGCGCCATCTTCTCTTTCAACAGCCGGCGCAGCTTCATCTCCAGCGCGTCGCTCTCTGCCGGAAGCCGCATGTTCAGGTCGAGGAACCTGTGGTTCACTGCCTTGAGCGACAGGCTGAAGCTGACCGGCGCCGATTCCTGCCCGGCCTGTCCCTTCACCTGCGCGTATCCCGTCATGGAGCGAATTGCCATATGTTTTTTTGAATTCTCAGCTTATGGTCAGCCGGGGGACTTCGGAATCTACGAACTGCAAATCATACAGGCGGCGGTAAATTCCCAGCCGGCTCATAAGCTCTTCATGCGATCCGATGTCCGATATGGTGCCATTCTCGAGCACCACGATCTTATCCGCGCGGCGCACGGTCGAAAGCCGGTGCGCGATGACAAAGACGGTGCGGCCCGCCATCAGGTTTTGCAGCGCCGATTGCACCAGCGACTCCGACTCGGAATCAAGGGCCGAGGTGGCCTCATCGAGCACCAGGATGGGAGCGTTTTTCAATATGGCGCGGGCAA
>QIAW01000301.1 GCA_003225655.1 Acidobacteriota bacterium | reverse complement strand
GGTGGACTGGATCTTCCAGAACGCTACCGGCACACCTCTCCAGCCGCGAAACGACTTCGCCTACAATTGTCCACAAAACAATAACAGCTACATGCCGGCACACCGGAGTTTCAGCGAGTGGATCTACAACGAGACCCCCTCCTGCTATACGGCGCTGCCGACTAATACCTGGATTCCCCGGCCTATCGTGACACGGCAAAGTACACTGCGCGCTCCTTATAGGCCACAGGCGACGTTCGCACTGCAAAAGCAATTCGATATCCGGGAATCCACCAAGTTGCAGTTCAGGGCCGAGGCGTTTAACGCCTTCAACACCCCGATCTTCGGGGGGCCAAATACTGCTAACACAGACCCCAGCCAACCGATTGTTATCAATCCGAACAACATCCCCGGCATTCAACCTGGTACGCCAGGTTATTGCACGGGTTACGGATGCATCGGGTCAACCCAGCAGAACTTCCCGCGGCAGCTTCAGTTATCGCTGAAGGTTGTTTTCTAGAGGGCTGCGCGATTAGTGACCACGGTGCCTCATCAATCAACCCCCCGGGAGCAATCCCGGGGGCACTCCTGCCTGATGTTTTAGCTTTATCGACGCGTTCAGGTGAGATAGAAATAAGGACAGAACGGAGTGCATCGAGCCATGAACGCTTTTTTCAGTAGGGCCATTTGGCTTATCGTGCTTGCGGCGATCAGCCAGCCCTGCATTGCGCAAGACACACAACGCCGGCTTTCCTTGGAAACACCGTCTTCTTCAGCAGCAGGTTTCTTACCGGAGAAGAGCGCCAATCACGCTGCCTCTTCTATATATAGTCCATCCGCCATATATATGATGTCCGCGGGCATAAACGCCGCAGATTCCAAGAGAGCAGCCGGTCCAGCCAGCGATGAGAACGCCGCAATGGCGAACCGTGTACGCGAGGAGTTCCTGCACGACTGGAACGGCTACAAGCAATACGCCTGGGGACATGATGAACTCCAGCCGCTGAGCAAAACCTCCCATGACTGGCACAGCGTTTCGCTCGACATGACCCCTGTCGACGCCCTCGACACCATGGTCCTGATGGGATTGAACGATGAGGCCAACCAGACACGGGAGTTCATCGCCAAGAACCTTTCATTCGATCAGGATATTTACGTCAAGAATTTTGAGATCACCATCCGCATGCTTGGCGGCCTGCTCAGCAGCTATCAGCTCACTGGCGACAAGCGCCTGCTGGCGCTGGCTGAAGACCTGGGAAACCGGTTGCTGCCTGCCTTCAACTCGCCCACCGGCATGCCCTATGTGTACGTAAACCTGAAAACCGGCGCCGTCCGCGGCAAGGAGTCGAATCCCGCTGAAATCGGCACGTTGTTGATTGAATTTGGCACACTCAGCAAATTGACCAAAAAGCCGATTTACTACGACAAAGCCAAGCGTGCACTGGTTGAGCTTTACAATCGCCGCTCCCCCATAGGGCTCGTCGGCTCGGGAATCGACGTCGAAACCGGCAAGTGGACCAGCAGCAGCAGCCACGTGGGCGGCGGCATTGATTCTTACTATGAATATTTATTGAAAGCGTGGCTCCTTTTTGGCGACAAGGATTGCCAGCGGATGTGGAAGTCGAGTATCGAGGCCTTGAACAAATATGTGGCCGACGATGCCCCCACGGGGCTGTGGTATGGCCACGTGGACATGAATACGGGAAAGCGTGGGGGCACGTACTTCGGCGCGCTCGACGCCTTCTTCGCCGGCACTCTCGCGCTTTCCGGCGACCTCGACCGCGCACGGCGGCTCGAAGATTCCAGCTACAAGATGTGGAACCTGACCGGCATTGAACCGGAAGTGCTCGACTATTCCAAGATGGCCATCGCCTACAACGGCTATGCGCTGCGCCCGGAAATTATCGAGTCGGCATACTACCTGCATCATTTCACCAAAGACCCGCGCTACCTCGAGATGGGGCATACATTTTTCGACGGGCTGGTGAAAAACTGCAGGACCGATGTTGCCTACGCGGCCCTGAGCGATGTTCAGAAGATGACGAAAAGGGACGCGATGGAGAGCTTTTTTCTGGCGGAAACTTTGAAGTACCTTTATTTGCTCTTCGCTCCACCTGAGACGCTCGACCTGAAGAAAGTGGTCTTCAACACCGAAGCCCACCCCATTCGAAGAAGCTGGTAACCGCGAGCTGCGATTGAAGAGTTCCAGTTCAGGTTCGATTTAGAGAGTCTGATGTGTCTAGAATAGCGGAAGAGGAAACGACATTCATGATGAGACGATTGATCACGGGCCCCGTAGTCGCCGTTTTGCTGTTTGCATTCGCGTGCAGCGCACAGACAACAGAGACACCCGATCCATATAAATCCACTCTCGACCGGCTTCAGTCGCTGATCACCTTGCCGCTGCCGGAGTGGCAATTTCATTCTGATATTGCCCATCCTGAAGATCCTTCACTCGACAGCTCCGGATGGGAAACGATGAAAACAGGCGACAAATGGACGAATGGTTCCCGCCTGTTGCGCCGCTGGATCGAAATTCCCGAAAAGGTCAACGGATACTCCATCCAGGGTGCGCGCGCAACCCTCAACTTGACCTTATACGTCAACGGAACAGCGCAGATTACCACTTACTCCAACGGAGCGCTGGTGTTTCGCGGCACCGATGATCAGCAGGTGCCGTTGCTGCTGACGCCAAGCGCCCAGCCCGGCCAGAAGTTCCTGATTGCCGTGCGCGTGACTGTTCCCGAAGCCGTGGAAATTGAAATTCATGAAGCCGAACTGACTGTTGACCCACCGGCCAGTCGCCCCGATCCAGGACTCTTGCGCATGGAAATTGTTTCAGCGCGGCCGTTGATCGCCGCCTATCAAGAGTCAAGCGGGCTTTGACGCGTCATTACGGCAGGCCCAGACGAAGCTACAGTTGCTGAACCCCTGGTTGAAGCGGTTCACCATTCGCGCCGCTGGTAATTCCCACATTGACATGGCATGGCTCTGGCCATGGACTGAAACCGTGGAAGTCGTGCGCAACACCTTTCAGAGTGCGCTGGACCTGATGCGGGAGTATCCGGATTTCAAATTCACCATGTCCTCTGCCCGCACGTATGAGTGGATGGAAGAGAAGTATCCGGATATGTTCAAAGAAATTCAGCAACGGGCGAAGGAAGGCCGTTGGGAGGTAATTGGCGGCATGTGGGTCGAACCTGACCTCAACATGCCAGCGGGCGAATCGCTGGTGCGGCAGATCCTGGTGGGCAAACGCTACTTTAAAAATAAATTCGGCGTCGACGTCAAGATCGGCTGGAACCCGGATTCGTTCGGATATAACTGGCAGCTCCCGCAAATCTATAAGAAGTCAGGGATGAATTACTTCGTCACCCAGAAGCTGCTGTGGGCGCACGAGTTCACCACCTTTCCTTACAAACTATTCTGGTGGGAGGCGCCCGACGGAAGCCGTCTGCTTACCTACTTTCCGCACGATTATGCCGGCAGTATTGATGGACAAGGCATGGCCAAAGACCTCTCGGTGTGGGCCCCTTCCATCTACGGCGATAACACCAGCGATCCTGAAATGATGCACCTCTACGGTGTCGGCGACCATGGTGGCGGCCCCACCCGCAACATGCTGGATACGGCCAACCGCCTGATGTCCCCCGATGTGGTCTATCCTAAGCTCGAGTTCACCACCGCCAAAAGCTTCTTCGACGATTTGGAAAAGAAGCTTCCCAGCATGAAGGTTCCTGTCTGGAAAGATGAGCTCTATTTCCAGTACCACCGCGGGGTGATGACCACGCAATCGGAAACCAAGCGGCGAATCCGGCGCAGTGAAGAGCTGCTTCTCAATGCGGAAAAATTTTCGTCGATTGCCATGCTATACGGCCATTCCTATCCTAACGAGGAATTTGAGCAGGCATGGAAGAACCTGTTGTTCGATCACTTCCACGACATTATGCCCGGCTCGGGTATTGCCGTGAACTACCTCGAAGCCAAACGGAATCTGGAAGATGTTGGCAGAGCGGGTCGCGAGATTACGAACGAAGCACTCGAAGAGATCTCGGCCCATATCAACACCCAGGGCGGCGGCGTGCCCATCGTTGTTTTCAATTCCCTCTCCTGGCCGCGCAGCGAAATCATCGAGACCGAAGCACAGCTTCCCTCCCCCGCCCGGCAGGTTGAGGTGGTGGATGCCTCGGGCAAGCTTGTGCAATCGCGGCTGCTGGCGATGGATCCACAGACCAATCGTGCGCACATTCTGCTTCTGGCCAGCGCGCCAGCTCTCGGATATAAAGTCTATTTCGTGCGCACGGCATTGAAACCAGTTCCTGAACACCCGGCTGTGAAGGCCTCGGCTGATGCCCTGGAAAACGAGTTCATCCGCGTCAAAGTAGATCCACAGACGGGCTGTATCACCAGCCTGTTCGATAAACGCAGCCACACCGAAGCGCTTGCGCCTTCGGAAACGGACACAGGCGGGCCCAAGGAGTTCCCTTGCGGCAATCTGCTGCAAACCTTCTATGACAAGCCCAAGCGCTGGGATGCATGGAACATTGATGCCGATTTTGAAAAGCAGCACTGGGACCTGGATAAGGCAGATGAGGTCAAGCTCATCGAGAGCGAACCGCTGCGCGCCGTTATCCGCGTCAAGAAGCACTTCCAGAACTCAACGTTTGTGCAAGACATTACGATGTATGCCCTGCTGAAAGTGGCGTTTCCGCTGAGTGCGCACAACGAGAAGGCCACATTTGAAATTCCCTATGGCTCCATCGAACGTCCGACCACGCGGCGCACGCCGGCGGAGCAGGCCGAGTTTGAAGTTCCGGCCCTGCAATGGGCAGACCTCTCTGACCACGATCACGGCTTCAGTCTGCTCAACAACAGCAAATATGGATATGACGCCAAAAGCAATGTCTTGCGTCTATCATTATTGCGTTCCCCCGAGTGGCCTGACCCGCATGCCGATGAAGGCCAGCACGAATTTACTTACTCGCTTTATCCGCACGCGGGCAACTGGCGCGACGCGCAGACCATTCGGCGCGGATATGAGCTCAATACCAAGCTGATCGCAATGCAGGCAAGCAAGCACCAGGGCTCGCTTCCCGCGGAACACTCGTTTGTCGAGGTGCAGCCTGAGAATGTGGTTCTGACAGCGGTGAAGAAGGCGGAAGATGATGATGCAACGATCTTGCGCTTCTATGAATGGGCAGGACGCGATAACGACGTGAGACTCCAGCTTCCCGCGAAAGTAGAATTGGCATGGGAGACCGACCTGATGGAAAAGCCGATTGGTAATCTTTCTGTGCAACAAGGAGCAGTAATCGTGCCTACCAAGCCTTATGAGATCAAGACGGTAAAGATACGATTTGCCGCGGAACCAGCGGGCGTCGCAACGCCACATGCTCAAAATGGCGCCAGCAGGCGCTCTTCGACACGGAGACCTCGATGAAAATCCACCGTTTACGTTGGTTCGTATTTGCCCTTGGACTCTCGATCACAATTGCCGGATGCAACAAAAACAATCCGGCTGAGAAGAGCCTCACCATCGCAGTGATCCCGCAGGGCTCGACCCACGAGTACTGGAAGTCGATTCACGCGGGAGCGATGAAGGCGGTGCAAGACCTCTCGCAAACGGGGACTCACGTCAACATTATCTGGAAGGGCCCCCTGCGGGAGGATGACCGCGAGCAGCAGACCCAGGTGGTCGAGGGCTTTATCAGCCAGGGCGTACAAGGCATTGTGCTGGCGCCTTTTGACAGTCATGCGCTGGTGCGTCCTGTGGAAGAGGCAGCGCAGGCCGGCATTCCGACGGTTGTAGTTGATTCCGGGCTCGAATCGCAAAAGGTCGTCAGCTTCATTTCCACCGATAACAAGAAAGGTGGAGCGCTGGCCGCCGACAGAATGGGCGAGCTTTTGCACGGCAAGGGCAAGGTACTTCTGCTGCGTTATCAGGAAGGCTCGGCCAGCACCGAAGCGCGTGAGCAGGGCTTTGTTGAGCAGATCAAAAAGGGATATCCCGGCATCGAACTCATTTCGTCGAATCAGTATGCCGGGCCGACACGCGACACAGCGAAGCGTGCCTCCGAAAATTTACTGACACGCTATGCCGAGCAGGTGCAGGGCATTTTTACTCCCAACGAATCCTCGACCGCCGGGATGCTTCTGGCGCTTCAAGACATCCAAAAAGCCGGCAAGGTCGTCTTTGTGGGTTTCGATTCCAGCGAGACCTTCATCGAAGCGATGAGAAACAAACAACTTCAGGGCATCGTGGTGCAAGACCCATTCCGCATGGGCGAATTAGGGGTCAAAACGATTGTGGACCATCTGCAGGGAAAATCCGTCGATAAGCGCGTGGATACCGGCGCTACGATGGTTACACCAGAGAACATGGATACGCCTGAAGCGCAGCGGGTTCTGCGCCCTCCTCTGGCGAAATACCTGGGTGGTTTATGAGTTTGTTGAAAGGAAATGGGTGATGGCGCAGGTTTCAATAGAAGAGAGTTTCGTGATCGGGGTTGACATCGGGGGCACAAAGGTTGCCGCTGGGCTGGTGGATAGCAGCGCGCAAATTCGGTGTCAAACACGTTCACCCATGGTTCCCGACGGAGATGCCGCTACGGGCCTGGCTGCAGTGATTTCTGCAGTCAATTCACTCTCGGCAAGGTCAAAGAACGGTGGAGATCACCTGATCCAGGGGATCGGAATCTGCTCTCCCGGGCCGCTGGATCCGGAGACAGGCATCGTCATCAATCCTCCGAACCTTCCCTGCTGGCGTAACTTTCCACTGGCCACCGAAATCGAACAGATCTACGGCGTCCCGGTCAAAGTTGATAACGATGCCAACGGCGCCGCCCTGGCCGAGGCCCAGTGGGGTGCCGGACGTGGATATCGCAATGTATTTTACGTCGCGATCGGTACCGGCATTGGCACCGGCATCGTGCTTGGCGGCAAGATTTATCACGGCCGCACCGGCGCCGCGGCCGAAGGTGGACACATTAGCATTGATTATCGCGGCCCGCAGTGCAGATGTGGCAAGCGGGGCTGCATTGAGGCCCTCGCGTCTGGCCCGGCAATCGCAAGAAGGGCGCAGGTCAAACTCGCGGCAAAACCCGGCGCTGGCTCCACCCTGCTTGATCTCGCCCATGGGAACATCGAAGCGGTGAGCTGCGAGATTGTGGAAAAAGCCAACGCTGCCGGCGATCCCATCGCAAAAGAAACTGTGCAGGAGACAGTCGAATTCCTGTCGTTGTGGCTGGGCAACATCGTAGACCTGCTGGAACCCGATGTCATGATTATCGGCGGCGGCGTGGTCCCGATGTTGAGCCCGTTCTTCGCTGAAATCCGCAACCGCCTGTCGGCGTGCTGTGTCAATTCCCGTTGCTCCGAAATCCCTTTGCTGAGAGCGCACCATGGCGTTGACTCCGGCATCCTGGGCGGGGCAAGTATCGTCGCCGTGGAAAATAAAATAGGCGCCGGCAAAATCTGAGATGAAGGCACTGAGATGAAAGCTCTCGTGAAAAGCCGCGATGCCCGCGGGCTGTGGCTGGAGGATGTTCCCGAGCCCCAGGTTGGCATCAATGACGTCAAGATTCGTGTGTTGCATACCGGCATTTGTGGCACCGACCTGCACATCTACGAGTGGGATGAGTGGGCCCGCTCCACTATCCCTGTTCCCCTGGTCATCGGCCACGAGTTTGTGGGAAAGATCGTCGAGGTGGGCGCGAACGTGACTGACTACTATCCCGGGGATATTGTCAGCGGCGAGGGCCACGTCATCTGCGGACGCTGCCGCAACTGCCTTGCCGGGCGCCGCCACCTCTGCGCTCACACTCAGGGCGTGGGCGTGAACCGGGCGGGGGCTTTTGCCGAATACATCGTGGTGCCCATGATGAATGTGTGGAAGCATACGCAGCCGGTCCCGCTGGAGGTTGCCGCCATCTTCGATCCCTTCGGCAACGCGGTGCATACCGCGCTTTCCTTTCCCGTTCTAGGCGAGGACGTGCTGGTGACCGGGGCCGGTCCGATTGGCATCATGGGGGCCGCCGTGGCCAAGTTTGCCGGGGCGCGCCATGTGGTGATTACCGACGTCAATCCTTACCGCCTCGATCTCGCCAAAAAAGTGGGCATCCCTGTTACTGTCAACGCGAAAAGCACACGCCTCAAAGAAGTCCAGCAACAGCTCGGCATGAAAGAAGGATTTGATGTGGGTCTGGAGATGTCGGGCTCGCCGAATGCCTTCTGCGAGATGCTGGAAAACATGAGCCACGGAGGCAAGATCGCGATGCTGGGCATTCCCGCCGCGTCCATGAGCATCAACTGGAAGCACGTGATCTTCAACATGCTGACCATCAAGGGCATCTACGGCCGGGAGATGTTTGAGACCTGGTACAAGATGAGCGTGATGCTGGAATCGGGGCTGGATATCTCCGCGGTGATCACCCATCGCTTCCCCTGGCAGGATTTCGAGCAAGGGTTTGAAGTCATGCGCTCGGGGAATTCCGGGAAGGTCATTCTCGATTGGCGCAACATGAACTGACCCGATCAAAGTTGATTAACAACGAAAAGGACTCCCATAGAATGCGACTTTCAAAGACAAAATGTTCGCTCGGCGCACTATTGTGTTTGCTGGCTGCTCTTCCCTTGCTGGCGCAATCGCCACCATCACCTAGACCTGGTGCGCCACAGGGTCGCTATCAGAACGTGCTGAACCGGCTTGAGTCCATGACTACTCTGGTCCTCGACCAGTGGCGATACCATGCAGCCGATATCCCACATCCCGAAGACCCATCCTTGGACGATTCGAATTGGACCCAACTGACATTGGGAAGCCCATCTGGCATCAGACCAGGTTCGGCCGGTGAGCCCGGCTGGTATCGTGCATGGATTGAGATCCCTTCGACCGTCGGAGGGAAAGATATTCACGGCGCCCGCGTACATCTGGCTTTGCGGGTTCCAGCCCTGGCACGAGTTTTCTTTAATGGC
>QIAW01000300.1 GCA_003225655.1 Acidobacteriota bacterium | reverse complement strand
GCACGAGTGTGGGCAGCATCTCGGCGTTTTCCGTGGTTCGGAGCACGGGCGTGCTTTCACCCATCGGATCGTCAGTTAAGACCGGCAATAACCCCACCGCCATCACCTCTGATCTTCATGGACGTTTGCTTTACGCCGCCAACCTGGATGATGGGACCATCTCCGCCTTTGGCATTAACCGGGCTGACGGCAGCATTTTCACTGCGCCGGGTTCGCCCTTCGCCACCGGAGACAGTCCACTCAATCTGCTGATTGACCGGGCAACGAAGTTCCTGTTTGTCGCCAATAACGGTTCGAGCAGTATCAGCGTCTTCCATATCAACCGCACAGATGCTTCGCTGAAGCTGCTTCCCGGCTCTCCCGTCGATACTCCGGACCCGCCTATTAACCTGGCCGTGGCGCCTTCGGGCAAATTTCTCTATGCCGCCACCGGAACCAACGGCATCGAGGTTCTCAGCGTCAGCTCTACCGGCGTGTTGGCGCTGGTGGACCAGCAAGCCTCCGTCACCGGCAACCTCAGCAATCTTGCCATCAGTCCTAACGGCAAGTTTCTGTTCGCGGTAGATGACGATGCTACGGTTTCCGCCTATACCATCGATGCAGTGACCGGCAAGCTTGCCTTGATCGCCGGCTCGCCCTTTGCCGCCGGGGACCAGCCCTCAACCATCGCCGTCGATCCTTCCGGACGCTTCGTCTACGCGGCCAACCAGGGCTCGAACGACATCTCCGCTTTTTCCATCAACGCCGATGGCTCGCTCACCGCCATCACCGGCTCGCCTTTTGTAACTGGAGTTCAGCCACTGCAAATCACGGTTGACCCCTCCGGACGCTTCGTCTATACCGCCAACATCGGCGACCGCAACGTCTCGGTCTTCAGCATCAGTTCCACCACCCCAGGAGCGCTCAATGCGGTGGGAACGGCGGCCGTGGCCTCGCCCGTGTTCATGACCATCACGCGCTGACACTCCGCCCAGCGCCGCGAATCGACTGTGCGTGAAAGTCTTGACAGCGCGGGAGTTCCCCCGTTAAAATTTTATTTTTATTCGCTAAGCATGACGGCAAATCACTACAGCGCGATGTATCACCGCGGGATGGCCATGGCCATGTGGATGTCCCTTTCCATTCCTATTGGAAGGGGACGGCTTTGCGGTCTCGACGCCTGTGCATGAAGCATTACGACTGAACGCGTAATTCGCGCATAGAGTTTCCCAAGCCGGCCCCAAACCTCATAAAGTTCTGGGCCGGTTTTCTATTTCTACCCGGAAACGCAGCAGATCGAAAGGCCTTTGATTGGAGGCAACAATGTCGGGCAAGAAGCAGGACCTGGATTTCACAACGCAGCTCGTTCATGAAGGTGAGCGGCTGCCCACGCCCAACGGCCAGCCCGTGGCCACCCCCATCTACGCCACCGCCACCTTCACCTACGCCTCCATGGATGAGATCGACAAGGTCTTTGCCGGTGAAACCCCTGGCTACGTCTACACCCGTTACGGAAACCCCACCGTCGCCGCCCTGGAGAAATCAATCCAGAAGCTCGAAGAGGGCGCCTTCGCCTGTGCTTATGCCTCTGGCATGGCCGCCCTGCATGCCGCCATCTTTGCCTGTCAATTGTCGCCGGGCGCAACCGTGCTTGCCTCCCAGGACCTCTATGGCGCGACCCTTGACCTGCTCTTCAATGTGTTTGGTTCTTTCGGAATCAATACCGTGACCGCTGATTTCTCGAACCTCGAGTAGTTGCGTGAAGCCAGCCGCAGCACCCAGCCGCGTATTCTGGTGGCTGAGACCATCTCCAACCCCCTGTTGAAAGTCTGCGACATCGCCGCCTGCGCTGAGATTGCCCATGCCGCCGGGGCCAAGCTGATTGTGGATAACACCTTCGCCTCTCCTTACTTGTGCCAGCCTCTCAAACAGGGGGCAGATTTTTCCGTGCATAGCGCCACCAAATACCTGAGCGGACATTGCGACGTCATGGGTGGTCTCGTCGTCGCCCGCGATGAGGCCGATAAACTTGCTCTTGTAGGAATCATGAAGCTCGTGGGTGGGGTGCTGGGACCGTGGGATGCGCACGAGATCCTGCGTGGTGTAAAGACGCTGGCCGTGCGCCTCGACCGGCAATGTAGCAACGCAAGCTACATCGCCGACCAGTTACGAAGCCATCCTAATATCTCAAAAGTTCACTATCCCGGACTCGTTGCCCACGAAGACGAAACTGTTTACCGCACCTTGCGCCAGGACCTTGCCGGTGCGTTGCTTTCCATTGAACTCAATCCCAACACGCGCGAAGCGGCCTTTCAGTTTATGGATTCGCTCCAGCTTTGCGTGCGCTCCACCAGCTTGGGCGACGTATTCACTGGGGTGTTGCACCCGGCCACTGCCTCGCATCGCGAGATGGCGCCGGCGCGGCGGCAGCAGCTCGGCATCAGCGATGGTTTGGTGCGTGTAGCCGTGGGCATCGAGAGCGCGCAAGACATTCTGGCTGATATTCATCAGGCGCTGGCCTCCGTTGAAAAGCACCTGGGCGCCGCCACGGGTGCGGCGGGAGCCAAGAGGAAATGATCCGTATGCGCGAGCAACATATCAACCAGATCCGCGGCCTGGGTGAACGGGAGTATCCCTATGAGTGTTGCGGGCTCTTGCTCGGCCACTTTGAAGATGATGGGCTCAAGTCCCTGGTTGAGCTCTTTCCCATCTCCAACGCCCGCGAAGAAGAGGCGCGGCGGCGGCGTTTCTTGATTGAACCCACGGAACTGTTGCGGGGCGAACGCCACGCGCGTGAGCAGCAGTTGGATGTAATCGGCTTTTATCATTCGCACCCTGAGGATTCCGGCGTTCCCTCGCAATACGATCTGGACCACGCCTGGCCGGTTTACTCCTATGTGATTGTGTCGGTCCATAGCGGCAAGGCGGTCAATCTTTTTTCCTGGGAGATGCAGGAAGACCGCTCGCGCTTCAACCCTGAAGAAGTTGTAAAAGAGAATTGAGCATGGCAAAACAAAAGCGAGAGGAGACGAGCACGGCGCTGCAGCCGGCCGTGGAAGACAGCTACACTCTGGCGCAAGAGAAGCCGTTTCTGCTGGCTTCCGGGGGCTCGTTGCGCCCGCTCACCTTGCGCTACGCGCTCTATGGAAAGCTGAATCAGGCGCGCGATAATGCCATCCTGGTGTGCCATGCCCTATCCGGCTCGGCGCGGTCTGCTGATTGGTGGCCAGGTGTGGTTGGCCCCGGCTGTCCCATCGATACCGAACGCTATTGCGTCATCGGCATTAACGTCATCGGATCGTGCTATGGCTCTACCGGGCCTTGTTCCCTGAACGCGGAAACCGGCAAGCCTTATGGCGCTAGCTTTCCTCTGGTCACGATACGTGACATGGTGCGAGCTCAAGCGCAGTTGCTGCGCGATCGCCTGGGCATTGAGCACCTGCATACGGTGACCGGCGGCTCGCTCGGAGGCATGCAGGCCCTGCAATGGGCGGTGGATTATCCCGACGCTGTCGAACGCTGCATTGCCATCGGGGCCACCCCCCTGTCATCCATGGGGCTGGCATTGAATCATCTGCAGCGGCAGGCCATTCAATGCGATCCAGCATTCAACGGAGGGGAGTACACTGCGGACCGTCCCCCGGCTGCCGGACTGGGCCTCGCCCGTGGCATCGCCATGTGTTCGTACAAATCGGCAGAATTGTTTGAAGAGAGATTTGCCCGGCGTCCTAATCTGCGGGGAAATGAGGACCCGCACAGCTCGATGGCCGAGCGCTTTGACGTGGCCGGTT
>QIAW01000299.1:1189-1680 GCA_003225655.1 Acidobacteriota bacterium | reverse complement strand
CATGAAGGCAGTCGAAATTGCAGTGCGTGACGCTGCCGGCTATGGCCCCGAGAAGATCGGCGTTAATCTAATTCAGGACGCCTTCTCGCAAGGCAAGGGTCCCCTTACCGATACCACTACGCCTCCGGCCGAGCAAGTCTCCCGAATGAACTTATTTTGGGGTGCAATCGGCTCTTACAAGAATCCACAGTCGCATCGCGACGTGATTCTCGATGATCCGGTGGAAGCTCTAGAGATCATTTTGCTTGCAAATCATCTACTGCGGATAGTTGACACTCGTGCAAAGGCATCGTCCCCGTCCCTTGGGAGCAATGTCGCGCCATGACCTCTCCGGCCTGGTCACGGCATCCAGAGAATTTTGGTTTTTCGGGTCGACGTCGTGGGACCAAGGGAAAGAATGGCATCTACTCCCCCATCACCATCTTTCCCCTCTCATCTTTCACCACATACGCCCACGGCAATTTGGCATCGTGAGTAAACATCGTCAGCCA
>QIAW01000299.1:0-1166 GCA_003225655.1 Acidobacteriota bacterium | reverse complement strand
AGCCATCACCCAGTTGAGGTCAAGATGCGCGCCGGTAGGAATCAGGTCGGAGATGTAACAAGCAGTTTCCCCAGCGCTTTGCACCAGAACCGCCTGCATGTCTCGCGTGTGCCCTGGATACACGCAGACTGAAATGCCGGGAACAATTTCCGCATCCCCGCGCAGCAGCGTCATCTGTCCGCTTTCCACCAGCGGATCGTAATTCCCGGTGATGTAGCTGATCGTATCGCGCTGATTTTCATGGGCGTGGTTCCACTCGCCTTCCTGAACGTAATATTTTGCTTTAGGAAACGTAGCAACCACCGCGTCGCCCTTGCGAACCGTGTTCCAACCGCAATGATCGAAATGCAAGTGGGTGTTGAGAACGATGTCAACGTCTTCTCGGGCGATGCCCACCGTGCTCAGGTTCTCCAACAATTTCGCAGGCTGGCCGTATATTTTGATCATCGCTTCCGAAAGTTTGTTGCCGATTCCGGTCTCGATCAGTACCGTCTCCGATCCAGTCCGCACCACGACTGAGTTCAATCCTGCATGTACAAGATTGTTGCCGTCGGCTTTCAGCTTCCGCTCCCACAAGACTTTGGGAACCACTCCGAAGAAAGCCCCGCCATCGAGGAAATAGGTTCCGTCCGACACGGCCATGAGTTCAAAATCGCCCAGTGAGACGCGGTGCATGGAAGATACGCCTGATTGAAAGCGTATCAAAGATGCAAAGCTGTTACTAAATAGTGGTACATCACTACATGCTTCCAGACGTGCAAAAGCTCATGGAGCTGCAAAAGGCAGACCGGGAAATCCAGCGTCTGAATCAGGAAATTGCCGCACTCCCGAAGCGAGTGGCTGCTATCGAGGAAAAGCTGGCCGGAACTAAAGCTGGCTTGGAACGCGCCAAAATTGCGGTCAAGGCTGACGAGGCTGCTCGCCGAAAGTACGAAAGCGCCATCCAGGACCTGCAGCAGAAAATCTCCAAATACCGCGATCAATCTCTTGCCGTAAAGACCAACGAGCAGTACAGAGCGCTACTCCACGAAATCCAGTTCGCTGAGCAGGACATCCAGGCGAACGAAGATAAGATTCTGGAATTGATGCTCAATACGGAAGCTCGCGAAAAGGATGTAAAGGCGGCTGAGCTGGAACTGAAAGCCGAGATGGCAGAGATTGAGAAA
>QIAW01000298.1 GCA_003225655.1 Acidobacteriota bacterium | reverse complement strand
ATAACCTGGTGGCGGCGGTAGGACTCGAACCTACGACCTACGGATTATGAGACCGTCGCTCTAACCACCTGAGCTACACCGCCACAAAACACACAGCTAAAGAATAGGGATACGGGTCTCACCGCATCAGTGCGCGAATTTGTTTATTTTACCATTCTGCCGAATTTGGAAGGTGTGGGCAGGGATGCCCACACGACAGCCGGCGGGACGTCGGCGCTACGGCACAGCCGAGGACTACTGTATTACTATGTCCTAAATTCTTTTCTTTTCGCGACGATTTTCAAGGGGTCGGCATTCGCAGGGGCTAAAGCCCAAAACATTTTGAATAACTTACGGCACGACTGAAGTCGTGCCCTGATACAAGTCTTCACACACGACAATTCTTCCAAAATGTCTAAAGTCGCCAGCATTGCGACTTGTGACTCATTGCCTGATTTCTTTTCTATTTCCAAAGGTTTCATGAAATGATATGCGGCTTAAGCGCACAATCTCTAAACGCAGATCACATTTGTACGGGTCCTGACGCATGTTGAATGGTCCGACCGCGTCTGCAGCATTCAATTCGTAAAAAACGGTAGCGGCATCTGGAGGTCATCGATGATCCTGAAGCGGCTGTTCATTCCTCTCGGTTTTGCCCCCTTGGGTCTTGCCGGACTTTTGCTCACTCCTACCATCGAGGCGCAGTTTGGGCCTGAGACCTGCCGCCAGGGCTTCGTCTGGCGCGAGGCCTGTGGCCCCAACGATCATGTTTGCGTTCCGCCCGCCACTCGCAGCCAGGCGGCGCAGGACAACAGCCAGGCGGCCGCGCGCCGCGAACCGCACGGCGGCGCCTTCGGGCCCGATACCTGCCGGCAAGGCTTCGTGTGGCGTGAAGCCTGCGGTCCGCAAGATCATGTTTGCGTTCCTGGGGCTACGCGCGCCCAGGCGGCACAGGACGACGCCCAGGCGCTCTCTCGCTTTCAGAACCCTCCAGTTTTGTGGGACGTGCTCACCCAGCATCAGGACGCGGCGCGCACTGGCGCCCAGTTGCACGAGAACATCCTTAAGCCCTCGAATGTAGCGCCGGGGAGCTTTGGGCGACTCTACGAGCGCAATGTCGAAGGCCAGGTGATTACGCAGCCGCTCTACGTCAGCAATCAATCGATTCCCGGAAAGGGCATGCACAATGTTGTATACGTGGCCACGCGCAAGAATTGGGTCTACGCCTTTGACGCCGATGATACCGATCCCAACCCCGCGCATGGACTTATCTGGAGCAGCCCGGTGCAAATCG
>QIAW01000297.1 GCA_003225655.1 Acidobacteriota bacterium | reverse complement strand
GGAAGAGATACCCATGTCGTTGGTGGATTGGCCGGCAACGGAAAAATACGAAATAAATCTGGAGGCCGGGATCGCCGAAGAAGAAAAGCGCACGGCGGCCGAAGACGAAGCCGAGCTCAAGGCTGAGGCAGCCAGGAGTCCCACCGTTGCTCCGGGGCTGAAGCTGCCGGATACCGGCGGGGTTTACCTGCTCGATATTTATCAGAACAAACCGGAGCTGATTGAGTTGGTGCAAAGCGGCGGTGAAATCCACAAAAACATGGGCAAGAACATTCTGCGGGCGGCGATCAATCCGATTGCTCTTTCATCCAAACAGACCATCGAAATCAAAGGCGCAAGGGGCCGCGTGCAGGCGCATGCGATGCAGCCGGTGATTTATGTGGATATCAGTGAAGGCGACGCCGGCAACGATGCAACTTCCGATGCAGATAAAGAAGACACAGCTTCGGATGCGAATAAAGATGCAAATAAAAAAGATGCGAATATGCCTAAAGCGCCAGCGCTCGAGCGGCGCTTCCGCATTGTGCGCCTGGAAAAGAAGAAAGACACACGGGTGATTGGCAATTTGAAAATCATGTTCTACGGCAAGATGAGCCAGCAGGAGAACTGGGTACCCGCCCAGGTCGAACCCGTGAGCAGCGAGTGGGTGAAGGTGACGCCCACGGTGCCGCTCAAGCCCGGCGAGTACGCGGTGGCCGAGATGCTGGGAGAAAAAGAGATGAACCTGTTCGTGTGGGATTTTGGGGTTGATCCTTCGGCGCCCGAGAACCCGCCTGCATGGACCCCGGTGCAGCCCAAAACCACACCCATGGGAACCGAAGAGACGCCGGTCTTACAGCCTCGGCCTCATTAGAAGCATTCAGCACTCAGCTCCTAAGCAGCATGAACCTGTGAAAAAGAGTTAACCTTTGCTGTTTCGAGACCGAGCTTTATGGATTCTTTATGCATCGGCAAGTATCTCCAAGGGCTGAGTGCTGAATGCTAGAGCAATTCAAGAATTGGTGTATCCCGCGCGGCATCGGGGCTGCCCTGGTCTCTCTCTGTGTTGTATCAAGTGATATCAAAACGCTGAGAGAGCAGTATTTGCGAGCATCATTAAAGTTCTTGGCATTCAAGAGTGTCCCAGAGTATCTGTTTACCTTACCTCGAAAATACCGGTAACTCTTTGAAGAGCTTGGTCTTTGACAATCCGAATATGGTTTGAGCGGAATAGGTTCACTTGCCTGCCCATTTTCATCGCTGAAGGTGTCCGCAGATCATGACGGTTTGAAAACTTACTTTCGGCTGGGATTCATGCCTGTTTCTATGCCAGCTAGGCCCACCCCGGTATCCAATTTTCCCCAATAAATACGCGGGTCAAACGCTGATCTTGGACGCTCTACCCCTAGCAGCAAGGGGGGGTACTCCCCGAGGGGTCTTCCCGGCCATTCAATCGGCAGAAAACAGAAGAGAATGGGTTCACCAATTTTGAAAACGCCGTAAATGCCAAGTACCAGTGCTAAATGCTGCTAAGGGGCTGAATGCTGAACGCTGAGTGCTGAATGCTGAACGCTGAGCGCTGAGTGCTACTTAAGCAATCCCTGCTGCGCCACAGCGATGTTGTCGCGGGTGGAGTTCTTGACGGTGTACATCATCTCGTCGGCCTGGCGGATGATCTCATGCGCGCTCTTGGCGTCATCGGGATAGGGACGACCATGGCCGCGTCTTTGCTGGTTTGGGGCAGCAGGATCACAAACTCATCGCCGCCGTAGCGGAAGGCGTAGTCAATGAGGCGAAGGTGCGACTTGATGAAGTATCCGATTTCGGCCAGCAGCTTAGAGCCGATGAGGTGGCCGTGGGTATCGTTGACGTTTTTGAAATGGTCGAGGTCGATGAAGATCACGCTGAACTCGTGGCCGAAACGGGCCGAGCGATAGACCTCTGATTCCAGCGTCTTGTACAGATGTCGGGCATTGTAGAGGCCGGTGCAGTCGTCGGTAATCGTGAGCTCCTGGATGCGTTCCACGGAGCGGGCATTTTCGATGGCGATGGCGGCATAGTCGCAAATGGCCTGTAGAAAGAAGAGTTCACGGTCGCCAAAATTATCGAGCACGCAATTGATGAGCTGGATGACGCCCAGCGTGCGGTGCTTGGCGCGCAAGGGCACGCAGATCATGGAGTGGGTGCGCAGCTTGGTCATATCGTCGATGCGCTTGGCGAAGCGGGGGTCGGTATACACGTCCGGCACAATGAGCTGCTCGCCGTGCTTGGCCACCCATCCGGCAATTCAGCAAGCTTCTGAAGTGGAGCACTTAGCATTTAGTAATTAGCATTTGGTCCTTAGACATGATGCCCAGGGACTAATGCCAACTGCTAAGTGCTAAATGGTCTGCAGCACCGAATCCAGGTTCAAGCTGGAGGTCAGTGCCTTGGCCACATCATGAAAGATGCTCAACTCAGGGAGTTGACGGCGATCTTCGGAGGCCTCGCTCATCGGGTTGGATTTCCTCGTGGCTCAGGGGGGCAAAATGCCACGTGGCGCGTATTATATGCGGTCACAAATCCCTGGGCAAGAAAAGGTTACTGAGATGACACTATTACCAAGGTTTTCCCCTTAGAAATAGCATTCAGCAGTCAGCCCTCAGCCTTCAGCCAGCAAAGGCATCCGGCAATTCAGCAAGCTTCTGAAGGGGAGCACTTAGCATTTAGTAATTAGTAGTAATTAGCATTTGGTCCTTAGACATGATGCCCAGGGACTAATGCCAACTGCTAAGTGCTAAATGCCGGGTTAGGGGCTGAATGCTGATCGCTGAGTGCTGAATGCTGCTTTTAAGCTGCTTTTCAGTTGACAGTATCCAGCGCCATACCTATGATGAGCGCAATCTCCCCTTGTTCTGAGTGGTGTTTAAAACGGTTGCGCCGCATCGTCCGCAGTCAGCGTACTGGTCAACAAAAATGACAGAACAAACACAGGATCCGCAGCCGCAATCTATCAAGAGCGCGACGGTCAGCTTCGGCGAGCGCATGAAACGCGAGCGCGAGATGCGCGGCGTCAAGCTCGAAGAGATTGCCGAATCCACCAAAATTGGAAAGCGCAACCTGGTCGCCCTGGAGCAGGAGCAGTTTGACCAGCTTCCCGGAGGCATCTTCAACAAGGGCTTTGTGCGCGCCTATGCCAAATACCTGGGCCTCGACGAGGAACAGGCGGTCAATGACTTTATGGCCGCTTCGGCCAACTATGATCAGCCGGTAGCGCTACAGCCGCCGCCAACCTCCTGGGTAAAGCCGCCCGTGATGCTCAGCGACGAGGCCCTGCGCCGCCGCAACCTCCTCTGGGTGCTGCTGGCGGCAATCTTGCTGGTGGGCGGATTCATAGGCTGGTTTTATTGGAAGAGCCATCCCCGTATCTCGGAAGACGCCGATCAAGCCCGGCCCACACAGGCAACGGCAGAGAACAACAGCACCATTAGGTCTGATCCATCGCAGAACAGCACTCAAACTGACTCACACCCCGCAACCGGCAATTCGGCCGGTGAGCAAATACGAACATCGGGCGCCTCCTCTTCGGCTGCTTCAAATGCGTCGCCCCCTGCGACTTCTACCGCCGCTGCTGCAACCAAGGCTGCCCCCAAAAAAGGAATTTTTACCGTCAAGATTCAGGCCAAAGAGGATAGCTGGGTCAACGTGACCTCCGACGGCAGGCAGGTAATGGATATTGTCATTCCCGCCGGCCAGGAGCGCACTATCCATGCCCGCCAAGAACTAGTGCTCAAGACTGGGAACGCCGGAGGGATTGAGGTGGCGCACAACGGCGCTACTCTGCCACCTCTGGGCAGCGAAAACGAAGTGAAAACCTTGACCTTCAACGCCCGCGGACTTCAGCACTGAAAAGCGGTTGCCAGCAGTTCCCGGTTGCCGGTATCTAGTGAACCATTTCCCAATACTAGTTGTTAGAAACTCAGAACTCTTTATAAGCACAGTGTTTCGAGTTTCAGGTTTCGAGCTGAGAAACTGGCAACCGGGAACTGGCTGCTGGCAACTGCTTTCCCGCTCCCGCTCAATGTCAAATCTCGCCCATTTAACGCCCGGGAGCGTCTTTTAGACGCAAATTGTTGCCTCAAGGCTTGTGGAATGCTAACTTGTAAGGATTCGAGACACTATCCTCTGCGGTCCCGTTGTGCCCGCTTGTGTGTTCTCAATTCATAATTAAGGAGCTATAACTTTGGCCTCCAAAAAGCGTTATTTATTCACGTCCGAATCGGT
>QIAW01000033.1 GCA_003225655.1 Acidobacteriota bacterium | reverse complement strand
GCCCAATCTAGTAAAGCCGGAAGTTCACTTCCACGTTCATCTGCACGGCGACCGGGGCCCCATCTTTCTTGGCGGGTTCAAACTTCCACTGTTTTACCGCTTCGACCGCTTTCTGGTCGAGTCCCATGCCCAGGCTCCGCGAGATGCGAATGTCTTTGGTTCTTCCATCCTGGCCCACGATCAGCCACAGGACTACCACGCCCTGATACTTGGCCTTGCGCGCCTCTTCGGTATATTCCGGATCGGGGTTATAAAGTACGCGGGGAGGAGAGACGCCGCCACCCACACGATAAACGCCGCCGCCAAAGTTTCCACCGCTTCCCGGGCCAACGCCGCCGCCAATGCCAGAGCCTACGCCGCCGCCGGAACCCGAGCCAATGCCGGCATTCGATCCGATGCCGTTGGAGGCCGGACCGGCAACAGGCGCGGTGGGCACGCCGAGGTTGGGCATATTGACGTTGGCAATTTTTACGTTCGGCGCGGCCACAATCGAGGGCTCAACCGCCAGTTTGGGATGATCGTTGCGTACCACCACCGCCGGAGGTGTAAATTGCTCCTTCTCCACCTTGGGCAGTTTGCCCTTGGGCGCCTGCAGTTTGTCGCGGTCGCCGCCACCGCCGCCACCGCCCATTTTGTCCGGCTGCTTGACTATGGGCTGGTACTCGGAGAGGTCCGGGGCAACCAGGGCTATCACTGGCCTGGCCTCCTCTTTCACCACCTTGTGACCGATGACAGAGGCCACGATCAATGCTGATAACGCCATAGCATGGATCAGCATGGTCATCGTGGTGCTGCGCTTGGTGTAGCGATACTCGCCCCATATGCTCTTGACCCTTACTGGATGCGAGGTCAGGTGCAGAGGCGGAAGCTTTTCAGGAAACAGCGCCTCCTTTATGTTGGCTTTGAGAGAACTCCACAGCGATGGTTCTGGAGGAGTAAGGAAATTCAGTTCGTATCTGGCCGGGATGGGGACTAAAACCTGGTTCGCCATAAAATCTGATTGGACCCTTTATTTCAACGTGTTTCGACGCTGCCTCTGCGCTGTATCAAGAGATGAGCAATTTTGGTGCCAAGTTGCTTTTCTTAGCGTCTCCAGCACTTGTATTACGATGTTCAAATCCAAGAAATTGGATGCAAACTCAAAACATAAACCTTGCCTCCACAAAGTGAGCACGCGGTTTCTCATCTAGAGCGTGTTTCAAAAATAGAGCAACATCAGGGGCTGAAGCTCTTAATTTTTAGGGCTCTTTTCGGCACGGATAAAGAGCTTGCGGAAAAAGACTTTCTTTTGGCGCTCCGCTTTTCATCTGAGGGCTTTGCCCTCGCTCTTGGTTCGCGCGGCACAGCGCTCACAAAGAGCTCACCCGGCTGCGCGCAGGCCTTCGGCAGAGCGGAATTGTTCATTTTTCAACAGCTTAGCGGCACGGATAAATCCGTGCCCTGACACAAACCTATTTTTGAAACAAGCTCTAACTTAAGAGCTCTGCGCCATACCAACTGCACGCAGAATCAAGGCGAGCACTTATAATTAGATTCAGACCGAACATCCATAACCGGAGAAGGAATGACAGCCCCGCTGGAACTCAAGTCAACCCTCAGCCTGCCGCGCACAGATTTTTCCATGAAGGCGAACCTGCCGCAGAACGAGCCCAAGATGCTCGAACGCTGGCAGGAGATGGGGATCTATGAGCGCATCCGCGAGGCCAGGAAGGGCGCTCCAATCTACGTTTTGCACGACGGGCCGCCCTATGCCAACGGCTCCATCCACTTGGGCCATGCCTTGAATAAGTGCTTGAAGGACTTCGTCGTTAAGTCCAAAACAATGGCCGGTTTTGACGCCCCTTATGTCCCCGGATGGGATTGCCACGGCCTGCCCATCGAAATCAAAGTGGATGAGAAGCTGGGCAAGAAAAAGCTGGAGATGGATCCCCTCAAGGTGCGAGCGGAATGCCGCGCCTATGCCGAAAAATTCCTCAACATTCAACGCGAGCAATTCCAGCGCCTGGGCGTCTTCGGACGCTTTGATCGGCCTTACTCCACCATGTCGCCCGACTACGAGTCGGTCATCGTAGAAACGCTTTTTGGTTTTCTCGAGAAAGACGCGGTCTATAAGGGCCTCAGGCCGGTTTACTGGTGCATCTTCGACAAGACGGCGCTGGCAGAAGCCGAAGTCGAGTACGAAATGCACACCAGTCCAAGCGTATGGGTAAAATATGCTTTAACCAGCGATCCTGCCGCCATCGACCTTACGCTCAGAGGTAAAAAAGTTTCTACCATCATCTGGACAACCACTCCGTGGACCCTGCCGGCTTCGATGGCGGTGGCGTTTCATCCTGACCTGGAGTATGTCGCATTGCAAAGCGGTGATGCGGTTTACATCGTGGCCGATGCCTTGGCAAAGGCGACCATCGAAAACTGTTCCTTAGCCGGAGCAGAGGTCATTGCGCGATTCCCCGGACGGAAACTCGAAAAAGTCACTTTTGACCATCCTTTCCTCGATCGGAAAATTCTCGGAGTGCTGGCAGATTACGTGACCACCGATCAGGGAACGGGCGCGGTGCATACCGCTCCGTCGCATGGCGCAGACGACTTCTATACTGGGTCGCGCTACAAACTCGACCAGACTTGCAACGTAGACGAAGCCGGCAGAATGCGCAATGGACTTGCTGAATACGAAGGCAAAACAGTTTTTCAGGCGAACGAACCGATCATCGAGCTGCTCAAGCAGCGCGGTGTACTCATGGCCCAGGCAAAGCTGGAGCACCAGTATCCGCACTGCTGGCGTTGTCATAATCCGGTGATCTTCCGCGCCACCGAGCAGTGGTTTATCGGGATGGAGAGTCCGCTCGAGGGTTCTACGCTGCGGCAGCGCGCGCTGGATGAAATCAAGAAGATAAAGTGGGACCCGGCGTGGGGTGAAGAGCGCATCTCCAACATGATTGCCACGCGTCCCGATTGGTGCATCTCACGCCAGCGGGTTTGGGGTGTACCCATCGCGGTATTTTTCTGCGGAGAGAAGAACTGCGGCGAGCTGCTGCGCTCACCCGAGGTCAATCGCGCAGTGGTTGAACTATTCGCGCGCGAGGGCGCTGATGCCTGGTACAGACGTGACGCCAAGGAGATTCTTCCTGCGGGGACCAACTGCGCGAAGTGCGGAGGCGCAGAATTCCGCAAAGAGATGGACATCATCGATGTCTGGTTCGAATCCGGCTCAAGCCATGCCGCGGTGCTGGGCCGCGAGCCCGGACTTCCCTGGCCTGCCGATCTCTACCTGGAAGGCAGCGATCAATATCGCGGCTGGTTCCACTCTTCGCTGTTGTGCGCGGTAGGCACGCGCAACCAATCGCCTTATCGCATGGTGGCTACGAATGGCTGGACACTCGATCCCCAAGGGCGTGCCATGTCGAAGTCGCTGGGCAACGGAGTTGACCCGGTGGATATCGCCAAGCGCCTGGGCGGCGAGATCGTGCGGCTGTGGGTAGCATCGGTGGATTTCCGCGAAGACGTGCACGCCTCGGAAGAGCTGATGAAGCGGGTGGCGGATAATTACATTAAGATCCGCAATACCTTCAAGAACATGCTGGGCAACCTCTACGACTTTGATCCGAAACAGCACGCCATGGAATTTGCCGGCTTGGAGCCTCTGGACCGCTATGCCCTGATTGTGACCGCCGACCTGACAAAACAGCTTCGGCAGTGGTATGAGGAGTTCGCCTTTCACAAGATCTATCAGCGGCTGAACCAGTTCTGCGTGGTGGAGCTGAGCGCGTTCTATTTCGACGTGCTCAAGGACCGCCTCTATACCGCGGCCCCGAATTCGCTGGCGCGGCGCTCGGCGCAAACAGCGTTGTGGCGAATCGCCATGGCGCTCGTCAAATTAGCAGCGCCCATTCTGACCTTCACCGCCGAAGAGGCGTGGCAATATCTGCCCGGAGGCAAGGATTCGCTGGGCAGCGTGCATCTGGCCCAATTCCCTGCGCCCGAAGAAGTTGCCGGCGCATCTAATTGGGATGATCCGAGTTTTCGTGCCGATTGGACTGTGCTGCTCGCGGTGCGCGATGTTGCCTTGAAGGCGCTGGAAGAAGAACGCAAGAAGGAAACCATTGGCCGCAGCGAAGAGGCTCAGGTTACAATCTCGGCTCCGGCACAGATTGCGCCGGCACTGGAGCGGAACAGTGGATATTTGCGGGAACTTTTGAAGGTTTCCCGTGTTGAATTGCAGCAAGCCGTCTCCGGCAATGGAGCCTCGGCAATCCATGTGGAGGTGACGCGGGCATCCGGCACGAAATGCGAACGCTGCTGGACGTACTCCACTCATGTGGGTGAAGATAAGCAATATCCGACAGTATGCGAGCGCTGCAGCCGGGCTTTGGCCGAGATGTCAGGACAGCAAAAAAGTTAAGATGAATGAATTAGAAACAGGCTCAAACTTGAAACCAGATTCCCAGAACCACGCCAAACGCAAATACCACTTCTTGATCGCCGCCTCGGTTGTGCTTGCCGATCAGTTTACGAAATGGCTGGTAGCGACCAATATCTCGCTGCATGACACTATCAGTATTATTCCTGGAGTCTTCCGCATCACTCACGTTGAGAATCAAGGCGCAGCCTTCGGATTATTTGCCGACTCCCCTTCCCAGTGGCGGGCGGCGACGCTGATTGCTTTTTCCGCGCTGGCACTGGTCGTGGTTTCCATCCTGCTCTGGAAAAACAGTCACGCCATGAGCTCTACGGGTATTGCGCTTTCGCTGATTCTGGGTGGCGCTATCGGAAACCTCTGGGACCGCGTGATAGAAGGTCACGTAGTTGATTTTCTGGATTTCTACCTGGGCAACTCACACTGGCCGTCTTTCAACATCGCCGATAGCGCCATCGTGATCGGGGCGCTGCTGCTGGTAAGCGAAATCATGTTCGCCAAATCCCCGGCTGAAGAAAGTTCCGTAGCCAACCACTAAAGCATTTTTCCTTCGTGTTGCTTGCCTTCGTGCCCTTTGTGGTGAGCTTCACATCACTTTGCAGGATGTTTCGCCAATTGCGGCTGCACTGCGTGCTGGAAGTATTCGGTCTTCTCAAAGTTTCTCAGCAACTCGCGTATAGACTGCTCTGAACTGGCTTTTTCACTGGAAAGTTCAGCCACCGATCGGAAAACCCGCTCCGGCTGCAATCCTGCTTCGACCGCGGCCAGATACAAATCTCCCAACCCGGCGAGGGTGTCGTGGTAGTCGGCACGAAGGTCCTCCATGGAGGCTATGGCCACACCAAAGCGCAGCCACTGCTCACCGCCCCCGGCGCGCACCTGCTCAGCGGCGCGGTGGAGGTATCCCCAAAGATCGTGCAGGATGTGGCCCTGGCCACCCAGGAATTGCCTAATCTCTTCGCGCTCCTCCGCAGTGGCGTTGAGATAGAAAGCGCAGAGCTGGTCCATGGCATCATTCAGGTCACTCCGAGGGCCCTCCCCAGCCTTGGCCATGGCCTGGCGCAGGGCCTGGTGCTGCTCTTCGTGGCTGTATGCACCGGCCGCTGCCTTGGCCGGCTCCAGCAGCTTGCCTAACTCTTCTTTCACCTGCTGCTGCCATAGCAGCAGGCGCTGGTTCAGGGCCGTCAGCTCAGGCGCGAGTTTTTCCCATGAAATCACCGGGGTTACTTGCGAGGCGCTTTTGTGCGGATCGTCCAATCTTTTAAACTAGTCCAATCTTTTAAATTAAATGAATACCGTAGCCGGCGGCAAGCAGGCAAAGATTCGGCGAAGATGATATATTGCATCGAAGATTTCTTCACCACCCAGGAGCAAATCAGCCATGGCGAAAAGCGTAAATAAAGTCATTCTCATCGGTAATCTTGGAAAGGACCCCGAGGTCAAATTCACTCCCAGCGGCACCGCAGTCGCCAAGTTCAGCCTGGCCACCAACGAACGCTACAAAGACAAGAGTGGCGAATGGCAGGACCGCACCGAATGGCACAACATTGTTGCCTGGCAGCGCCTGGCCGAGATTGTGGGCGAGTACGTCAAGAAAGGCAACAAACTCTACATTGAAGGACGCCTGCAGACTTCCTCCTGGGAAGACAAGCAGAGCGGCGAGAAGAAATACCGCACCGAGATCATCGCCCACGACCTGGTTCTGCTCGGCGGACGCGGCGGCGAGGCTGATCATGACGGTGGTGGCTCACGCTCACGCGGCGCCGCAGCCGGCAGCGCTCAAGCCAACGCCGCGCCCGAGCAGGAGTTCAGCGAAGGCGCGCCCATTACGGATGAAGATATTCCGTTTTAAAAAGCAGCTTCAACCATCATTTGCGCTATATCGTGAGGTCTCGTATCGCTTCGCAGAATTCTTCTGCCAGCAGATAATCATGATTCCCGATGTAGTGGCAG
>QIAW01000296.1:4555-12729 GCA_003225655.1 Acidobacteriota bacterium | reverse complement strand
CCGGTTACCTGGATTACCAGGGCAAGATCTTTGTTGACCGCTTTGACGCCAACTCATATCTGGCGCTCTCCAAGGCCATGGATACCTTCGATTTCGCCATCGGATACGGCTCTGAAGAAGCCGCCTTCGAGCGTATTCGCGCGCGGGTATTGCTGGTGGGCATCTCTTCCGATTGGCTGTTCCCTCCTGGAGACGTCTCTGCCCTCTCTTGCCGTATGCTCTCGGCTGGGGTCAACACTCGCTATGTCGAATTCTCTTCCGGACACGGCCACGACGCATTTTTGGCTGAACTGGATGCAGTGAGAGCTACTCTCGGCCCCGAGTTGGAAACGCCCATCGGCGAGCGCAGCGCGCCCACTCCCGAATTTTTACGAATGATCGCCAAGCTTAAAGGCTCCTAGTGCGCCTGGCGTGAGACCTGCGCGGCTCGAGCGTTTATCGCCTCGTTGCTGATAAACTTTCAAGTTTCACGTCTAAGATAGATTTAGGATTGCGCCGAAGGGGTAAATTGCCCTAGAGTGTGCAGTTCCGCATTCGCGAACCATGCCCAACGAGCATCTTAAAGACGAGCCCGCAAAAGAAAAGCCCGAGAACCCGATCACGGCCAGTGCGGCCGGCGAGAAACGAGGCGATAAGTACCAGCGTATTCTTGAGGCCGCCGTGGAAGTCATCGCTGAGCATGGCTTTTTCAACGCGCGGGTTGCGGATATCGCCCAGCGCGCCGGCGTGGCCGACGGCACGATTTATCTCTACTTCAAGAGCAAAGACCAGATCCTGATGGCGGCCATCTCCAACGCCTTCGGCGCATTTCTGGAGCTGGCGCGCGCCGAGGTCAAGAGCGCATCGGAGCCGCGCGACCAGTTGCGGCGGCTCGCCTTGTTGCATCTTACTTCCCTGGGATCGAACCGTAACCTGGCAATCGTTTTTCAAACCGAGCTGCGGCAGAGTGCGCGTTTTCTGGCCCAATTTTCGCAGCACCAATTGAAGCAGTATTTTGATCTGATCCGCGAAGTTGTGCGGAAGGGCCAGGATCAAGGCGTTTTTCGTGGCGATCTTTCTGACAAGATCGTGGCCAACTGCTTCTTCGGGTCCCTCGATGAAATGGTGACCTCCTGGTTGCTCAGTGAACGCGACTATTCCCTGCCCGGCGCCGCTGACGCGGTGGTGGATGTTATCTTGGGGGGAGTGGAGACACGGCGTCCTTCATGAAGCTTGAAACCCTTAATGATATTTTTTTCAACGCCGTGGCCGCTAACCTGCCACGCATCCTGACCTACAAACACGCTGGACGATGGAAAGATATCTCCTCCCAGGAGCTATATCGCCAGGTGACCGCCGTAGCCCGCGCCCTGCAGGCCTGGGGATTTAGACGCGGAGACCACGTGGCCATCCTCAGCGAGAACCGGCCCGAGTGGCAGATCGCCGATTTCGCCTGCCTGCTGCTGGGTATTGTTGATGTCCCCATTTATGCCACGCTGCCGGCCGATCAGATCATTTATCTGTTAAATAATTCCGAGGCCCGCGCCATCTTTGTATCGACCCAGGAGCAGCTACAGAAGGTCCTGCAGATCCGCAGGCAAACCAAAATTGAAAAAATCGTATTGATGGAAGATGCTCCGCCGGGCGAGGCGGTCGCATTCCAGAGCCTGATTGCCAACGCTCCCACCGGAAGAGACGCCGCACTCGACGCCATAGGCGAGTCTATAAAACCCGATGATCTGGCGACCATTATTTATACATCCGGCACCACCGGAACCCCCAAGGGGGCGGTGCTGACGCACGGTAATATTACCTCGAATATCAGTTTTTCTCTGCGCGACTTCGGCTCGGGCACGACGGACCTTTCCATTTCTTATCTTCCTCTCTCGCACATTACCGCTCGCCATCTTGACTATTATTGCCTGCAGTGCGGAGTTGCGCTGGCCTATTGTCCGCATCTGGAAGATTTGCCGCAGACCCTCATGGAAGCGCGGCCGACTCTTCTGGTCAGCGTTCCCCGCGTGTATGAAAAGGTCTATAACAAGGTGCTGCTGGAAACCCGGCATGGCATCAAGCACAAGATTTATGAATGGGCCATGAAAGTTGGCCGCGCCCATCGCCAGGAAATTCTGTCGGGTAAAACGCCTTCCTCGTTGCAGTGGAAACTGGCTGACGCCCTGTTTTTTTCCAAGGTCCGCAAGGGCTTCGGCGGGAAGGCGCGGGCCTTCATCTCCGGAGGCGCGCCTTTGGGAATTGATCTGGCCACATGGTTTGCCGATATCGGAATCGTAATTCTGCAGGGCTATGGCCTTACTGAGACTTCTCCCGTCATTGCCATCAACACTCCGGAAGCTAATCGCCTGGGCACTGTGGGCAAAAAGCTGCCCAACGTGGAGGTAAAAATCGCCGAGGATGGCGAACTATTGGTGCGCGGCCCCAGCGTCTTCCATGGTTATTGGAAGCTGCCGCAGGAAACACAAGAGGCTTTTGTCGATGGCTGGTTCAAAACCGGCGACATCGCATCTTTAGATGCCGATGGGTTTCTCTCCATCACCGACCGCAAGAAAGACCTGATTAAGACCTCGGGCGGCAAGTTTATTGCTCCGCAGCCGCTGGAGAACCTGCTCAAGTCAAATCCGCTGGTCTCACAGGCTGCAATCATCGGCGACCGGCGCAAGTTTCCCGCCGTCATCATTGCGCCCCATTTTCCCGTGTTGGAAAACTGGGCGCAGGAAAACAACGTTTCTTTCTCTTCGCACGCCCAGCTCATCACCAGCCCCAGAGTACAGGAGCTCTATGAGGGAATTATCGAAGCGCTGAATCAAAAACTGGCACAGTTTGAAAAACTCAAGAAGGTCCTGCTGGTACCCGACGAATTTTCTATCGCCACCGGCGAATTGACGCCTAGCATGAAGCTCAAACGCCGCTTCGTCGAGAAAAAATATCAAACCCAGATTGATGCTCTCTACAGCAATGCCGAAACGGGAGTGACCGTTTAGGCAGGGCATGATTTCCACCCGCCGCAAACCCGTGTCCTGATCATGAAAATGTTGTAAATTCGAATCAGCACGGTAACAGTTCGCTCTATCCTGCGTGATAAAATCACCCTTTTGAGAACTTATGTCTTCTTCAATCAAGGCCGATTCTCTGGCCGCGTCTTTGCAGCAAAAGATCCAAAGCCGCACCGCGCGCGTGGGAATCATTGGGCTCGGCTATGTGGGGCTGCCCCTGGCGCTTCTATTCAGCGAAGAGCGCTTCCCGGTTACCGGCTTTGATGTAGACAACGTGAAAGTTGACGCTCTCAGTCGTGGCGAATCTTACATCTATCACATTCCTGCCACTGAGATTCAGTCCGCGCAGGGCCGCGGCTTTCGCGCCACGGCTCACTATTCGCATCTGGCAGAGATGGATGTGATCATTATCTGCGTTCCCACGCCTCTAAACGAATACCACGAGCCCGATCTCAGCTATATCCAGGCTACGGCTGACGCCATTGCTCCGCATCTGCGCGCGGGCCAGCTTATAGTGCTGGAGAGCACCACCTATCCCGGCACTACGGAAGAAATCCTGGTTGCCACCCTGGAAAAGAAAAACCCATGCGGAGCATGGGGTGTTTTACGTTGCCTTCTCGCCGGAACGCGAAGATCCGGGCAATACGACGGTTGCGCGCCGCGATATACCGAAGGTCGTTGGCGGCCATGAAGAGATTGCGACGGAGCTTGCGGCAGTGTTGTATGAGGGTATTTTTACGCGGTCGATTCGTGTGTCGTCGACGCGCGTGGCGGAGATGACGAAGCTGCTGGAGAATATCTATCGCTGCGTGAATATCGCGCTGGTGAACGAGCTCAAGATGCTCTGCCTGCGCATGGGCATAGATATCTGGGAGGTCATCGGCGCTGCCGCCACCAAACCTTTCGGCTTTCAGCCCTTTTATCCGGGACCCGGACTGGGCGGACACTGCATTCCCATTGATCCCTTTTACCTTTCCTGGAAGGCCAAGGAATACGACTTTCAAACTCGTTTTATCGAACTGGCCGGTGAAATCAACACCAACATGCCTTATCACGTGGTGAGCGCTGTTACCGCGGCGCTGAACCGCGAAAAAAAAGCGCTGAATGGATCGCGCATTTTGGTTTTGGGCGTGGCTTACAAGAAAGATGTGGACGATCTCCGTGAATCCCCATCGCTCACCATTATCGAGTTGCTGCGTTCCCAGGGCGCGGAAGTGAGTTACAACGACCCCTACTTTCCCTCCATCGGCAAGGGCCGGCACTATGATTTGCAAATGCAGTGCGCGCCCCTTCGAGACCTCAGCCAGTACGATTGCATTCTCATCGTGACCGACCACTCCGATTATGATTACCCAAGCATTGTGAATGAAGCGAAGCTTGTAGTAGATAGCCGCAACGCTACGCGCGGCATCACTTCGCCCAAGATCGTGCGCTGCTGATCTCGAGTTTCTTGCTTGCGCATCATCCTCTGCCAAGCATTAACCCAAGTCGATGAGCTTACCTCAAGCGAGAACTGGGAACTAACCACTGAGAACCAAGAACTGCATTCTTACAGTGAGCTCATGTTTGACAGGAACTCCCCATTGGAGCGGGTTTTGCTCAGTTTATCAATGAGCAATTCCATGGCTTCCACAGGGGAGAGCGGGTTCAGGACTTTACGCAGCACCCAGATGCGCTGCAGATCTTCGGAAACACACGCTTATCGGAGAGTTTGCGGTCGAGAATCACTTCCATGTTGCCCGTGCCCTTGAATTCTTCAAAGATCACGTCATCCATGCGTGATCCGGTTTCAATCAGGGCCGTGGCGATGATGGTGAGCGATCCACCTTCTTCAATGTTGCGGGCGGCGCCAAAAAACCGCTTGGGACGCTGTAGTGCGTTGGAATCAACGCCGCCGGAGAGCACCTTGCCCGAAGGCGGAACAATGGTGTTGTAGGCGCGCGCCAGTCGCGTGATCGAATCCAGCAGGATGACCACGTCACGCTTGTGTTCGATCAGGCGCTTGGCTTTTTCAATCACCATTTCGGCCACCTGAACGTGACGCGCCGCCGGCTCGTCGAACGTCGAGGAGATGACCTCGCCCTTCACCGAGCGCTGCATGTCGGTAACTTCTTCCGGACGCTCGTCGATGAGCAGCACAATCAGCACAATCTCCGGATGGTTGGCGGTGATGGAGTTGGCACTATTCTGCAGGATCATGGTCTTGCCCGCGCGCGGCGGTGAAACGATGAGTCCGCGCTCACCGTCTCTTGCTTGATGCGCTCCTGCGGATAGAGCGGCGTCAGGTTATCGAACAGGATCTTGTTGCGGGCCTCATCGGGCGATTCGAAGTTGACCGCCTCGATCTTGACCAGGGCAAAATATTTTTCCCCTTCGTGCGGCGGCCTCACCTGGCCGCTGACCGTGTCACCGGTTTTCAGGTCGAACTTGCGGATCTGGGAGGGAGAAACGTAGATATCATCCGGGCCGGGCAGGTAGTTATAGTCCGGCGAACGCAAAAAGCCGTAGCCATCGGGCAGGATTTCCAGCACGCCCTCGGCAAAGATGTGGCCTTCTTTTTCACTCTGCGCCTGCAGAATTTTGAAGATCAGGTCCTGTTTGCGCATACCGCTGGCGCCGGGTAGATCGAGGGAGCGCGCGATGCGGGTCAGCTCTGTTATGTTCTTCTCTTTCAGTTCCGCTATTGTCATGTTCACCTACGGGGATTGTTTTAGATTTTCAATGAAGGGGAGGTAAGGTTCTGGGTTTTAAGTTTGCGGCGCCGCCCGTTCCGGGGAGTTTAAATTGTAACCTGGATGAAATGGTTCCCTGGGAACGGGCGAACTGCCTCAATTTGCGTGAAGGAGTATTATGCAGCTTGTCGCTGGGATCGCGCAAGTTTATTTTCCAGCAATCCCGAGCCATGCATCACCCGCTCGGCTGAGCTGGCCTGGGAAAAGCGGACCAGCACATCGTTCATTGTCTCCTGAATACGGCTGTTCGGCTTGTGGAACTTGCGTGTGGCTTGTGCCGCAAGCTGACAAAGTGTGTAACGGTTTCGTACCGGCCGTAGTGCGCCAAAAATCAAATCTGATCGCATTTTTCTCTCCTATCTACTTAAAAATTTAAACTCGTTGTAAGCTGTTTTTCGTTAATTTTTGTTGCAATTCATGCAGTAATGAAAACAGCAAAGACAATAACCTTCGGGGTCTTCTCCCGGCTTCCCAATGAAAATTTAGGAAATTACCAGCAGAATAGATGCGAAACTAAGCCGTCAAGTTGCATTCTTTAAGAGACGCTTTACTGGGCTAAAGGTTTGCATGGCAGCTCCAAGGCAGGTTTTAAGTTTCTACCGGTCAGGCTGCTTTCTGTAAGTTAATGATTCGGATTGGTTCCGTCAAGGCTTTTCGTTATTTGCCGCCGTCCAGAGGCGGCTCAGACCACCTAAGTGCTAAACTATCTATAACTTAGCCAGAACCATAATGGCACACAAACGAGAGAATCTCATGAAAAAGCTCGGGTTTTTAGGTCTGTTGCTGGCAATTTCTACCCTATATACAGTCCATAAAAAGCCGGGAATTGAAAAGAATGCCCTTGTCCAGGCAGAGGCCGATTTTGAGGCCGCTCGCGCGCAAAAGGGGCTGGAAGGCTGGCTGTCATTCTTTGCCGAAGATACGGCCGATTTCCCGTCTGGAAGCCCCATTACCTTCAGCAAAGCCGCCATGCGCGAACGTCTGAGCAAGACTTGGAACCCTGAGATCACCCTGAAATGGCAGCCGGTCAAGGCAGATGTCGCCGCCTCGGGCGACCTCGGCTATACTGTTGGCGCCTGGCAGCTCACCGGCAAAAGCCGCAAGGGTGAACCCGTTTCCATGACCGGCAAATACATGACTGTGTGGAAAAACCAGGCGGATGGCAGTTGGAAGGTTGTGGCCGACATAGGAAACGCCGACCAATGATTTGCCGGTTTCATAGAATGAAATCCTAAAAAGATTTGTGTCCCGCAGCCGGATTGCCGCATCTGTAAGCCTGCTCACAAATGGATTGACAATTTAGCACCAGGCTGCAAGAATTACTTTTTATGTCAGACAAGCGCCAGACCGCTATGCGTCGTTGCTGCTGCAGCGATTGTTGTTGCTGTGGCTGTACAACGGCATCCAGTCTGGCGAGCCTGATGATCTGAACTAAATAGTCTTAGTTAATACCTAGATCAAACCCACTCACCAGACACGGTCGAGTGGGTTTTTACTTTTATGGCGAAGTTTGATGAGCAATTCGGATTTGCGCATGTCGGAGGTTGTGGCGGTTCGCCGCAACTCTTCCCTGGTAGTCCGGCGAACTCGCTGAAAAGCGACGGATTGATTACTTAAGTTTAAGAGCTGAATGATGTCATTGTTTCCTCTATTTCTGAAGCTGGAAGGCCGGCCGGTTCTGGTCGTCGGTGGCGGAGAGATTGCCGAAGGCAAGGTTTCAAGTCTCTTGCATGCCGGCGCCTTCGTGCATGTGGTCGCACCTACCGCCACACTGGCCATCTCTGCATGGGCTGAGGAAGGAAGGATTCAGTGGCACAAGCGCAGCTTCGCAGCCAGCGACGTCAGCGACCAGGAACTCGTGATCGCAGCAACTTCCTCGCCTGACGTCAATCATGAAGTGTATGCCGAAGCCCACCGGCATCGAGTACTCTGCAATGTAGTAGACGACCCGCCCTACTGCGATTTCTATTTTCCCGCGGTGGTCAGACGTGGCGACCTGCAAATCGCCATTTCGACAGGCGGCCAGAGCCCGGCCTTGGCGCAGCAACTGCGCTTGCAACTGGAAAGCCAATTCGGACCAGAGTACGCCGAGCGCATCAGCGAACTCGGACGGCAGCGCCGTGAGGTCCTGGCAACTCAACCCCCCGGCGACGCACGCAAGAAGCTGCTGCATGAATTAGCGCAAGAGGTTCTTGAATTTGATCCTGTTGAGGCGAAAGCACATCGAAAAGACCGCAAGATCCAGCCTGAAGGTAAAAATGTGTATCTGGTTGGCGCCGGTCCTGGCGATCCCGGCCTGCTGACCCTGAAGGCGCATAGGCTGCTGGGTACAGCAGATGTGATCCTGCATGATGAGCTGGTATCGCAGGAAATTCTGCAGTTGGCGCGCCCGGATGCGAACCTTGTCAACGTAGGCAAGCGCCATGGCGCGAAACGTATAACCCAAGAGCAA
>QIAW01000296.1:0-4450 GCA_003225655.1 Acidobacteriota bacterium | reverse complement strand
TTCAGCCGCGGCAGCCGCGGCCCAGGTTTCGCTCACCGATCGCAGGTCTGCTTCCACGGTGGTCTTCACGACGCCTCATCACTGTGCCGGCAAAGAGAACACCGATTGGCTCAGGACGGCAAGACGCGACGCCACCCTGGCCATCTATATGCCGGGCTCCGGATATGAGGCGTTAGCGCATGATTTGGAAGCCGCCGGATTTTCTGGTGAGACTCCGTGCCTGATCATCTCCGGCGCTGCCACGTATAGGCAACAGGCGCGCCGCACAACTCTCTCCCAACTGGCTGGGCTTCCACCGCTGCCGGCGCCTTCGTTGCTTTTGATAGGCGAGTCTCTGGGGCACAGACATCAGGAGACGGACGCTGATTTGGAAGAAGTCTCATTATCGCAATCATTCGAAACGCCGGAAGGAACGTTTCGAATGGAGTAGCGCCGGCATCTTGAGCCGTTTTGCGGGCGTCTGAGCCCGCAGGCGAAATCCTGAGCGAAGCGAAGGATCCCTTGCCCATGCATTGATGGGTAACGACGAACAGAGGAATGCCATGAACGAACAAGTTGTATTAATTCAAGCCTTGGCGGAAAGCTGGAGCGCGGAAGACGCGCTGGAGTGGGCGTCTGAAAAATTCCCGCACAACGGCGTGGCCCTGGCCTCCAGCTTCGGCATGGAAGATATGGTTTTGATTGACATGGCATCGCGCCTGAAGCAGCCCATTCCTGTCTTCACTCTCGACACCAATTTTCTGTTTCCCGAAACTTACAAGCTCATCGAGACTGTGGAGCAAAGGTACGGTGTCGTCACAGAGAAACTTCAGCCGGAGCTGACTCCGGATGAGCAGGCACGCTTGCACGGGGAGGCATTATGGACCCGCCAGCCCGATCAATGCTGCCACATGCGTAAGATCGAGCCCCTGCAGAAAAAATTGTCCGGCTTGCGCGCCTGGGTGACAGGAATCAGGCGCAAGCAGTCTCCTAGCCGCGCGGGAACTCGCAAGGTAGAGTGGGACGCGAAGTTCAAGCTGGTCAAAGTCAACCCTTTGGCCGAGTGGGGCACGCGGCAGGTATGGGAATACATCCAGCAACATAACGTTCCCTACAATCCGTTGCACGACAAAAATTATCCCAGCATCGGCTGCACCCACTGCACTCGTCCTATCCAGCCTGGCCAGCCGGAGCGGGCGGGCCGGTGGTCCGGATTTACCAAGACCGAATGTGGGCTGCATGGTTGAATCCCTGGAGGAGATAAACTGATGATAGCGACGGTTAAACCCATACTCGACGTTCTGCCTATCCAGTCGGGCGATTCGGGATGGCTCAATGGCATCGTACTCGTCTCCGGATTGCTGGTACTCGCGGCCGCAGCCGTGGCCGAGTGGCGCATGCCGCGGGAACAGACATTCCAGAAGGACTGAAGGTACATGCAATACAACCTGAGTTATTTGCGCGCGCTGGAAGCCGAGAGTATTCACATCATGCGCGAGGTCGCCTCTGAATTTCAGAGACCGGTGATGTTGTACTCCATCGGCAAAGATTCCTCGGTGATGCTGCGCCTGGCGCAAAAGGCCTTTCATCCCGAGCCCATTCCCTTCCCCCTGCTGCACATTGACACCAGCTACAAATTCAAGGAGATGATCGAGTTTCGCGATGCTCAGGCCAAAAGACTCGGCCTCAAACTGATCGTGCACACTCATCAGCGCGCTCTCGATGAAGGCGCTAATCCCTTCCGTCTTGGAACTCAGCGCTGCTGCGAATTGCTCAAGACCACGGCGCTGCTGGATGCTCTCCGCGCCGGCGGGTTTGATGCTGCTTTTGGCGGAGCCCGGCGTGATGAAGAGCGCTCCCGCGCAAAAGAGCGGGTTTATTCCTTCCGCGATGAAAACGGACAGTGGGAACCCAGAAACCAGCGTCCCGAGCTGTGGAACCTGTTTAACAGCAGGGTAAAGCCGGGCGAGAGCATTCGCGTCTTCCCTCTTTCCAACTGGACCGAACTCGATATCTGGCTCTACATCCATCTTGAAAAGAATCCTGTTGTGCCCTTGTACTTTGCTGATGAGCGCGAGATGCTGGTACGCGGGGCATCACTGATTCCGATCGAGCAACCGTTTATTCCTCGTCTGCAGCATGAACATCCCCAGTTGGTGCGTTGCCGCATGCGTTCGCTCGGTTGCAGCCCCTGCACCGGCGCCATTCGCTCGGAAGCGGATACCGTGCCAAAAATCATGGAAGAGCTGGTTTCGTTTCGCCGCTCCGAACGGGAGAACCGCGCTATTGATCACGATCTCGATGGCTCCATGGAAATCAAGAAACGCGCAGGATACTTTTAATGTCCACTTTGTCTTTACGGGAAACAGATCTCACCACGGTTGAAAGTTTTTTCCAGCAGGAACTGGAAAAAGACCTTCTGCGCCTGGTTACAGCCGGCAGCGTGGATGATGGCAAGTCCACCTTGATCGGCAGGCTCCTCTACGACTCGCAGAGCGTCTATGAAGACCAACTGCACGCCGTCCATCGCGCATCGCAAACGCGCAACAATGGCAATCTTGATCTTTCCCTGTTGACCGACGGCCTGCGCGCCGAGCGCGAACAAGGCATCACCATTGACGTAGCCTACCGTTACTTCACCACCCACAAGCGCAAGTTCATTCTTGCCGATACACCGGGCCACGTGCAGTACACGCGCAATATGGCCACCGGCGCCTCGAATGCCGACCTCGCCATCGTGCTACTGGATGCCCGGCGCGGAATTCAGGAACAATCGCACCGCCATGCCTACATCGCCTCTCTACTTGGCATTACCCATCTGGTGATTGCCATCAACAAGATGGACCAGGTTGCTTACAAAGAAGAGGTATTTCTTGAGATCCAGCGCCAGTTCTCTGAGTTTCTCGATCCCCTCGCCTTCGTTGAAGTTTACTGGCTGCCCATGAGCGCTCTGGAGGGCGATAACGTGGTGGAACGCGGCGCAAACATGCCTTGGTTTCAAGGCCCGCCATTGCTTGAGTACCTGGAGAACGTGGATGTCCCCAGCGCCAAGACCACCACTCCCTTCCGCTTTGCCGTGCAGCGCGTGGTGCGGCCTCATCAGGATTTTCGCGGTTACAGCGGGCAAATCTCTTCCGGCGTCGTCTACGTGGGAAGTCCGGTCAAAGTGCTGCCAGCCGGACCAGTTACCATCGTCAAGAGCATTCACACCTATGAGGGCGAGCAGAGCTTCGCCTTCGCTCCCATGTCGGTCACTCTCTGCCTGCAGGATGAAATTGATATCAGCCGCGGCGATCTCATCTGCTCCGCCGAAGCTCCCCCGCAGGTCTCGCGCACCTTTGCCGCGACCGTGATCTGGTTCGGCGAGCGTCCGCTGCAGACTTCGCGCAAGTACCTGTTGAAACACATGAGCCAGTTCACCCGCGCCGAGGTCCGCTCGTTGCAGCATCGGGTGAATATCCGGACCTTTTCTCCTGAACCCTGTTCCACTCTGGAGATGAATGAGATTGGTGTGGTCGAGATTGAAACCGCGCAGGAACTATTCTTTGACCCCTACCGCGAAAGCCGCGCCTCGGGCAGCGCAATTTTGATTGATCCTGAGACCAACTTTACCGTGGGCGCGGTCATCATGCTCGGGACTGCCGGTAAACGCTCATCGACGCAATCGCTGGAACACACGCCAGAAAAAGACAAGTGGAGGCCCCTCACCGCCGACGAACGGGCGCAACGCTTTGGCCATCGCAGCGCCGTGTTGTCCCTGCCATCAAGGGAGCGGCTGGCTCAACTGCTGGAGCGCAGGCTCTATGAGCAGGGCGCGCAAATAATGGTTCTAAGACGCTGGAATGACGATGCCGCTGCCGCTCTCGAACAAGCTGGGTTCATTGTCCTGGCACTCGATACGGCCGCGAAAGAGACCGTCTCTCTGCCGCTGTTACCCAAAGAAGATGAGCAGGCCGTCGATAAAATTCTCGACCTGCTGCTGGCCGCCAACGTCCTGCTGAGAATTGTGTAATTTAGTAACTGCGTAAATTGTGGTTTTGAATTGATATTCTTGTTGTGGCGACATTGAGCCGCCAATGATTCGATTACATAAGTTTTTCAATTACCCGATTCTGCAATTACACAATTATCCAATAACCCAATGACCAAATGACTCAATGACCCAATGACCCTGGTGTCACGCGTTCAACCTTGTAATTCTTACCTTCAAGCAGCTTGACGATCCCTTTGTCGCCGATCAGGTGGCCCGATCCGACTACCACGAAACACTGCTCTTTGCCTTTCAGGTATTCCTCGACGCGTTTCTCTATGTTGACGTTTCGGTCTTCGATCAGTTTCTTGTAGAAGGTTCGCGGCTCGAATTGGGTCTCAAGCATGGCTTTGAGTTTGGCATCGTCCCCGGCGACGTATGCCTCTTGGACCTTCTGCGTCCACTCTTTAACGCCGTTCACGTCTTTGAGCGATGAGGCCA
>QIAW01000295.1 GCA_003225655.1 Acidobacteriota bacterium | reverse complement strand
GTCCCTTCCCGCGGCAACACAGTCGCCAGCTTCGCAGCCTACGCCAGCGGCCACGCTGCCAGTCAAGGCGGGCCAACCGGCTTCGTCCGATGCCGCGCAGCAACCTGCTACCGACGGCCAGCAAGCAGCCGATCAGAAAGACAGTTTCAAGCACGACGGCGGCAAAGATGACGTTGATGCCATCGGCAACCGCAAGGGCGTTGGCGGGCGCGGCATGGGTAACTGGTACTCCTATGAAAAAGAAATTGCCATGGGCAAGGAGTACGCCCAGCAGATCGAGTCGTCCGTCAAGCTGATTCAAGACCCGGTTGTTAACGAGTATGTCAACCGCGTGGGACAGAACCTGGTGCGGAACTCTGACGCCAAAGTCCCCTTTACCATCAAGGTGATTGATTCCGACGATATCAACGCCATGGCGCTGCCCGGCGGGTTCTTCTATGTGAATTCCGGGCTGGTTTTAGCCGCCGACAATGAGGCGGAGCTGGCCGGAGTGATGGCGCATGAAATTGCGCACGTTTGTGCCCGCCATGCCACCCGCCAGATGACTCGCGGCCAGTGGGCCAATTTTGCCACTCTGCCTCTCATCTTTTTGGGCGGCCCTGCAGGTTACGCCGCCCGCATGGGCGCCAGCTTGCTGGTGCCGACGGCTTTCATGAAATTCTCGCGCAGCTTCGAAGCTGAGGCCGACCATCTGGGCGTGCAGTACATGTATCATGCCGGCTACGATCCGCAGCAGTTCATCTCGATGTATGAAAAGATGGAAAGCCTGGAAAAGAAGAAGCCCGGCACGATTGCCAAGATTTTTGCCGACCACCCTCCGACTCCGGACCGCATTGCTAATACGCAGAAGGAGATTGCCACCATTCTGCCGCCACGCGACAGTTACATCGTGAGCACTTCAGAGTTTGACGACGTGAAGGCGCGCTTGGCCGCATTTGAAAATCGCCGCAAGCTGGATGACTCAAAAGACACCAACAAACCCACTCTGCGCCGTGCCAGCAGCAGCCCGGATACGACCAGTCCAAACGGCAAGAGCCCTGATGATGACCGTCCGACGCTGAGCGCGTTTTGCGCGCCCGATTTTTTTTGCTTTCAGGATTGCTGAAAATGATTAGGCGAGATCCGCACGTGGCAAACTGGCCGGGACGCCGGCGATCCCATCTCAATGGCTGACGGTGCTGGGGATGCCTCGATCTTCGGCGATGCGGGTCAGTAGCACGCGCACCAACTCCAGTTCGGAGGCGCCGTCCGTAGGATAGGTGGCGCTGGCATAGTGGCTGGCGATGAAGGGTGATGCCGGTTTTTCCTCAACGCGGATCTTTCCCAGCGCGTCTCTCAGTTTACCGGCGACGCTGTGCAGGCGCTCGGAGCCGGTTTCAGGAAGCACCAGCACAAAGCGGTCGGGCCCGTAACGGCAAATGCTGTCTACGCCGCGCATTTGCATCTTGAGCGTCTGCGCCACCTTGCGCAGAATCGTATCACCATGCTCGAAGCCGAGTTTGGCATTGAACTGTGCGAAATTCTTCAGCTCGATCATCAGCAGGGAAAATTGCTTATGGTAGCGTTTGCTGCGGGCGATCTCTCCGGCTGCTAGCACGTGGAAGTAACGCTGGTTGTAAAGCCCGGTCAGGGAATCGGTGTGGGTAATGCGACGCAGCTCTTCGGCAAGCTGCACGCTGCGGATGGCCGTGGCGCAAACATCAGCCGCCGCCTGCGCAATGGAACGGTCATCGGCCGAAAAGAAATGCGCGCTTGCGTGCGCGACCACCAGGGCCCCCAGCGTCTCGCCAAACGAAATCAGCGGGATGCACAACTCCGAACCCGTTCCCGCGAAGCAAGCCGGCCATTGCGCCCGGTCGGCAACGTCATTGACCACAACATTCATACGCGCGGCAAAGGCTTCTGCCAGAATGCCGGAGCGCTCCGCCAGGGCAAAGTGTTCAGGCCGAGGCTCGCCTTTTCCGGCGTGGGCGCGCAAGGCCAACCGTCCTTCGCGGTCGCGCAGCAGGATTCCAATTTCCCCGTCGTCAAAGGTATCTTCGATCAGATCGGCCAGGTTTCCCAGAAGCTGTTCCAGGTCGTTGGCGGCAGCAGCCGAGCGCGCGATCAGGTTGATCAGTTCAATCTGTCGCATGCGCCGCCGTTCGGTGGAGTAGAGGCGCGCATTTTCCAGGGCCACGGAAGCCTGCGCGGCAAAAAGCGTCAGCAGTCCGATCATTTCGTCGCTGAAGAAATCAACTTTTTCGCTTCCGATACTGAGGACGCCAATGACCTCCTCGCGCACCAGCAAGGGCAGGGCCAGTTCGCTGCGCACCTTGGGGTCGATAGGAACATATTTCGGGTCTTTGCGGAGGTCGGGGACATACACCGGGGTCTTGCTTTGGGCCACGCGTCCGGTGATGTTCTCCGGCCCTATTCTGATTCGCTGTGGATTGGCAAAGACGCCGCCATAGCCGATATGGGCGCGACAGTAGAGCTCACGCGTGGCGGCATCCACCAGAAAAACCGCGGCGTTGGCGGTTCCAAAGTAGTTGCGCACCACCAGGAGAATTTGGTGCAGCACGGTATCCACATCCATGTTCGAGAGGATCATCTCCGTGGATTCCTGTAATACTGCGACTTCGCGAATACTGGGGTGCACGGGTTTCAACCGGTGGGACCTCGTGAATCTCTATTGAAAAGTGATTTTTCTGTCGAAGCGATTATATGTCGAAGTGGGAGTTCCGTGAAGGTTCTAGGTAGTAGGATTGGTTCCGGCCATGGGCATGCTAGAATCCCGCAAGCTTGATCTCGAAGGGCTCCGCAACGCGGCACGTTCTTCTAAGGACTTCGCAGCCAACACAAGGCTTCGCGTTGCGCTTGCCCAGAAATTAGGATGGTGACATGCTGGTCCGCGATTACATGACATCTTCCGTCAGCAGCCTCAATGAGGACGCTTGCCTGCTGGATGCGGCGCTCATGATCCGCCATTCCGGTAAAAGGCATGTTCCGGTGGTTACAGCGGAAAAGAAAGTGGTGGGAATTCTCAGCGATCGCGATGTTTCGCGGCTGGCGCCCTCCATGCTGGCGCGCGTCACACAAGAAGAATACAACCGGGTCTTTGAGAGCACGCCCCTCAAGCAGGTCATGACCAAAAAACCTATCACCATTGCACCCGATGCCCCCATTGCGGAAGCCGTCGCCGTGCTTCACGCCAAGAAAATTGGCGCACTTCTGGTTGTCGAAAATGAGAAGCTGGTCGGAATCCTGACCACAAGTGACATGCTCGGACTGCTTCATAAGCTGCTGGCGCAGCAGCCGCCGGATGCAGCCGTACGATAGGTTTTTAGAAACCACACTAGGGCCAAAAGCCGATAGCTTTCATTAAGCGGCTTCCGCGCGCTGCCGTTCCGCCGTTTCCATGGCAGGCTCATAGGAGCGTGCCGAGACCACCTTCATTTGCCGCCAGTCATAGGGAAACTCTTTACCACAATCCAGGCAAACTACATACGTTCCAGTGACGGCCGCGGCTTCTGAGCGGCGCTGTCCGGGCCTGGTCGTAATAGGAAAGCTATAACGCCGATGCCAGCATCCGAAAAGCATATCAAATACATTCGTAATCATCACCAACCCCTGAGAGGGGCAGCTTTGTTACTCAACGAGGGAGCTGCCTGAAGCCTTTCCGGCTTCCATTACTTAGATTCAGAGCTGCTGGCGAAAGTTGCAAGGAATAGTTGTAAAGAAAAAATGAAGAAACGGTGAAGAAAAGTAAGCGTCTTGCAATGTAGGATGAGGCAATTGGCGGGGGCGGTCAGGCTTTTTTCTCAGGATTTTTTTTGTGCGCGGCGCATTTTGACATGATGGCGGAGTGGAGCCGGCTTCGCAGATCATCGGGAATCTCGTACAGCTTGGAATCGCGATAAATCTCGATGGTTTGTTTGGTGGTGCTGACCACAACATAGCAGTTGCGGCACCAATGCAGGTGGTCTTCCAGTTCGGCGCGTGTCTTATCGTCAATGACGCCGTCAAGATAATCGGTGAGCTCTTGCAGAAACTGAGAGCATTTCACGGTTGGTTACTCCGGCTCGATTTTTTTCCAAAATACTTGCTTAAACGGTCGCGCAACTGCAGGCGTGCGCGCAGCAAGCGTGACTTCACGGCGGGAACGCTCAAATCTAGCGCTTCAGCCGTCTCTTCCGTCGAAAGACCTTCTACGTCGCGCAACACAAACACGGTACGAAACGTAGGGGGAAGACCTTTGATGGTCTTGCCCAGGATGTCCTTGAGCTCCGACTGGTCATAAAGCTGCTCCGGATTCGGAGACCAGTCTGCGATCTCGCGGGGAATTGCATCGTCTTCCGTCTGTACATCTTCATCAATAGAAACCGTCTTGGCGGTGCGCCGCTTGCGCAAACGCATTAGCGCTTCATTGACTGCAATCCGCACAAGCCAGGTGTAAAACTTGGATTGTTCTTGAAAACTCTCCAGGTTCTGGTAGGCCTTGAGGAACGCATCCTGCACGACATCTTCCGCGTCCTCGCGGTTCTGCGTGATGTGCTGCGCAATGCGGAAAACGTTGCGGTCGTACCGCTTTACGAGCTGCTCAAATGCGCCGATGTCTCCGCGCTTGGCGGCTTGTACCAACGCCAGTTCTTCAGTTACAGCTTCCGTTCCTTTGGATTGGATGGGAGGCATGGCCGTGGGATTCAAAGAATTCATTTTCTATTGTATCTGATACTCCCGTAGCCGTCAGAAAAGTGGCTCGTGATAACTTAGTTTTTGGTTGTTAGCCTTTAATGGGTTCCTGCATAAAGTAATATCCAATTGCGCCGCTTGCGGCGCACGGCGGGAGCCTTGGCCTTCAGGCCGGGGTGGGCATTCAATAAATCGGGCTTTAGCCCTGGCTCCTGTGAGTAGGGCATTATTTACGAAGGCATCAATAGCGGTTAGTTTTACGGTTCAAATTCGTTGCTCAACGGAGAAACTTGATGGGAACAATAGTGGCGCCGCGCACTTCGCAGACCAGAGATAATGCTTGGGTCTTGCTCCTGGTTCTGGTGTCAGCCCTGAGCTTGGCGGGGTGCAACCGGCAGCCCAAGCCGGAACCCATTCACATTCAGGTTACGGCCAGCCGTTATACGTTTCAGCCGCCGGTCATTCACATAAAAAAGGGCCAGGATGTGATCCTGGAAATTTCTACTAGCGACGTCCAGCATGGCTTTGAAGTTAAAGAGTTGGGCATTGACGAGCCCATCCAAAAGGGCAAACCGGCACTGGTTAACTTTAAGGCCGATAAGCCGGGCGAATACAAGGTGGAATGCTCTATTATCTGCGGTCCCGGACACGAGCACATGCAGGGCAAAATCATTGTGGAGTAGGGGGGTGCCGGAAAATGTTACCTCAGTAACGTTACTGGCTCCCCGGGCAAGGTAACGTATTGACACAATTACAAATACGCCTAATAATCCCCTATATACCTAGCAGTTTCACCTCCACCCCCGAGGAGAAGCGGTAGCGTTGTTGAAAAACACAGCGGATAGGCATTCCCATGGCAGACTCACAAGAAGTCAAAGCAATCGTCGAAGGCGTAGTCGCGAAAGTATTTGATAAGCGCATCTCCGAATTGCGCAAAGACCTGCACCGCGGCGTGGGGGACAGCCTGAACAGCCGCGTCTCAGAGCTGCAACTCGACGTTGAAACCGGCATCGCCGATGTTTTTAACGCGCGGGTCAAGGAAATCAATACCCAGATTTCCAAAAACGTCTCTGACGTGCTCAACCACCAGGTCACCGACTTGCAAAAAGAAGTGGAGCAAGGCGTCACCCAGGTCATTGATACCCGCGCTGCTGAGATACGTCAGCACATCGAGCAGGGAATGACGGAGGTGCTGAACACCCGCGCCCACGACCTGCGCCACGAAATTGAGACCGGAGTTGCCGGCGTCTTTGATCTGCGTCTGGCCGAATTCAAGAAAGAGATTGAGCGGGTGGTGGCTGAAGTCGCCACGCACCGCATGGGCGAGCTGCGCAAGGAAATAGAAAAAATTGTCGAGGCTTCCGCTTCCAAGCGCATTCTCGATCTGCGCAAAGATGTGGAGCGCGTGGTCGCTGAGAAAGCGGACAATCGCGTGGCTGAGCTGCGCAAAGATGTCCACAAGATTGTTGTGGATGTAGCCACCAAGCGCGCCACCGATCTGCGCAAGAACGTGGAAAGCGTGGTCAGCGAGACCACCGACAAGCGCGTCTCCGAGCTGCGCAAAGACCTGGAAAAGGTGGTCAGCGAGGTGGCCGAGCGCCGCGTCTCCAGCATTCGCCAGGACGTGGAGAACGTGGTCACCGAGGCAGGTGAGCACCGCGTGCAGGAGCTGCGTAAAGACATCATCAACTACGTAACTGCCGAGCTCGATTCCGTATCGCTGGGCAGGGGGTCAGAGGCGCCCGTCTCGGCCTTGCTCGACAATGCCATCGCCAAGATTCAGGAAGCCACTTCGCAGACCGACATCCTGCGCTCTCTGCTCGATGGGGCTGCCCACTTCAGCAGCCGGGTCGCGTTGCTGGTGGTCAAGAACGAGAGTGCCGTGGGATGGCAGGCGCGCGGCTTCGATGATAACAATGGCATCAAGAAGGTGAGCGCCGATATCAATAACGGTCTTGCAGGCAAGGCCATGCAGCAGAAAAATATGGTCACTGGACCGGTCGCCGAGTTCGACAGCAAATTCGGTTCGCAGTTTGGCGCGCCCAAGGGCACGTGCGCCTTACTGCCCTTGTTAGTGCGCGACAAGGTGCCAGCACTGGTATATGCCGATGCCGGCAGCCGTAATGATGGTGAATCAGATACCGCGGCGCTGCAATTGCTGGCGCGCACTGCGGGCATCTGGCTTGAGACTCTTACACTGCGCAAGGCCACAGGCGTCCCTATCGTGGCCGCGCCCAGCGAACCGGAAGAGGTGACAGCGGTTACGCCACCTACGGGAATGACGCCTGCACCACCCGGCATCCCAACGCTGGCCCCGATTGCGGTCTCTGATCTGGCTCCCAAAGCAGTGGCGGCGGCAGCAGCGGCAGCGGTGGAGGTTTCCGCGCAGGATGAGGAAGTCCATCGCAAGGCGCGGCGCTTTGCCAAGCTGCTGGTGGATGAGATCAAGCTCTACAATCAGGCCAAGGTGAACGAGGGCCGGCAGAACAAGGACTTGTACGGCCGCCTGAAAGAGGACATCGAGAAAAGCCGGGCCAGCTACGATAAGCGCTATGGCAGCACGGTGGCGTCGCAGTCCGACTATTTCACCGAAGAAGTCATCAAAGTGTTGGCCGATAACGACGTTGCCCTCATGGGCGGCGGATTTCCCAAATAAAGGCCAGGCATCGCAATATACTTTACCGCGGCAGGGAATTATTTCGCCCATCAGCTATCTGACCCAAGAAATAATCAGAGTTTTAGCGGATAATGATGATGCTGCCCTGATGGGCAGCGGATCTTTGCAAATAAGAGTTAGGCTGTTTCCATGGTTCTGCGTAAGCTGTTGTCACTTTGTCTCCTGTTTTCGGTCGCTGGCGCCGCCTCTCCTGGTCTTGCCGCCGGTAAAAGAAAATCCACGCATAAAAAAAGCGCGGCGTTAGCTGCCCGT
>QIAW01000294.1 GCA_003225655.1 Acidobacteriota bacterium | reverse complement strand
CTTGGGCATCGAACTGCTTATCGAACGCAATGTCATCCCCGGATTCATTGAGGAATTGCAAGTCGGCCTCCTGTCCACCAGGGAAGCCGGTGAGCAAGCCAGCCACGACAACTATCGGCGCCTGCCTGAGGGTGAAATCGACCTGGGCGCGCTGGCCTGCCGAGAGCTGAACAGGAGCAGCCTCAGCCAGTTCCGCGACCCCGGGATAGTACGTGACCGGGTAGGATACTTTGGGAAGCCCCATCGATTGCGCCTGATCGTGATTGCTGGAATAGGGAACGGCTACAACGTAGTAACTGCCGGGGGTCAGGCCGGCGATGCGGTATTCGCCATCCTCATTGGTATTCAAACTTTGCGGCTCATCCTGTTCCTGGCCCACGGGCTGCAATTGGCGGCGGCCGTTGGTGCGCTGCAATCCGCTGATTTTTAACGCGACACCTTCCAGCGGCTCTCCGTTGGCATCAGTAACATGACCGGTGATGACCGCTTCAGGCACGAGTTTAAGGACCACAGAGGGCGTCGTTGCGCCAACCTCTACCCGGTTAGCTCGCGGCAAACCTCTATCCAATTCATTGGGGCTGAAAAACCCGGGCTTTCTTGCTGCCAGAGTGGTCCGCATCTGCGGCAGTCCTTCAAATTTGAAGTGGCCTTCATGGTCGGTGAGCGCGGAACGTTGCTGGTATGACAATGCGAATGTTTCTGTCTCTTCCTCTGCGTCAGGTGGGTGAAATACCGGCGACTGACTGACGCTGAGCTGTACCAGAGCGCGGCTGATGGGTTCGCCGGTGACGGAATTTACGACGGTGCCGCTGACGGTGTATGCGGTCTTGGAAGAAGCAGTGCCGGACGACAACTCGCCCACACTGATCTGGGCGCTTGATCCCGTAACCAAGACAAGCGCACCGGCAAGAGTGAAAAGGAGCGCAGAACAAAAATAATGAAGACAGCGCGGGACTCGGTACATATTGGTGAAAACGCTAATTATATTACCCCGATTGTAAGGAGAACCACCGCCTGCCTGGAAAAATTTCAGCCGCATTTCAGCCGCAGATGCGGAGATTGGAATATTGTCCTCTAGCGGCTCCTTCCGGGCCCTGGGGCTTTCGATGACTCCGGTATTGGCGCTTGCTCAGAGGGGTCCTGTCCCGTGGTCTTCTCGGCCGGGTTGGAAGACTTGCCGTAGAAGAAAACGCGGACACGAAAAAAGACCTTCGTCTGATAGGGCAGATTGTAGGTAGTCAACGAACTCGCGCCAGGGTCAAGAAATGCGGAGTCTTTGAAGTCGTCATTGGGTTCGGTTTTGATTTCCAGCAGGTATCCATCTTCATCCTTGGCATGGTTTTTCCATTCCAGCCTTACTCCCGCTGGGGGAATCAGGGTAGCTTTTAAGTCCGTAGGAGCGGCCTGGGCGAGAGTGGATGCCGACTTGACGGTATATCGGAGATCGGCTGGCGCAGGAACTGGGCCGGCTTTCCCGGCCAGCTCTGAATTCGGGGCCCGTTGGGGTGCCTTCCTTCCCGTGGTGACCTCGGCGACGTTAGAAGCTTCTCCAAAATAAGGAAGCACGCGGTAGACGAAGCGGGTCTGCGGCATCAGATTGGGATGCCGATACGAGGTCGCGTTGGCGGGGACGGCGGCGATGGTGACGAATTCGTTGTCTGCATTGGGGCTGTATTCCACCAGGTAGCCGGCTTCGCGGCTGGCATTGTCTTTCCACTTGAGATCGATATTGACAGGGTTAGCCAAAGTGGCCGTCAGTTCTCCTCTTTTTGCTGCATGGGAGCATCCTAGAAAGGAAAAAGCAGCTACGAGAAAAACAGCTCCAAGCTGCAAGCTGCAAGCTACAAGCCCAGGCCGATGGAAACAATAGAAGTGGTTACTCATTAAGATAGATAAAAATAGATAAAACAAGATAGATAAAACCTGGCCTGCCCCTGGGAAAAAGAGCAGGCCAGGATGGAAAGAAGCAGCGCGCCTCTACTGCATGTAGTGATGAATATTCTTGAATGAGGCCCGCGACCGGCCACCCGGCGGGAGGCCGTTGTTGTAAGTTCCATTCTTGAAATAGAAATCAAATCCAACATTGTTATGTGTTCCCGAAGAAACCAGCGAACCATTGATCCACAGGAAGAATTTGCGAGTAGCCGGATTATAAGCCGAGTTCACATGGAACCATTTACCCGCCATGCCGGTAGCCAGGGTGGGACCGACGCCGTTACGGATGGTGCCGGGCGTATTCACCTGCAGGCATCATGTCAGCTTCAAACTGGTTGAATGTATGCTCGTTGGGAAAGGAATCCCAGCGCAATTCAACCCGCTGCTCGCCAGCGAAGACGGTGGTGGTAATGACTCCGCCCACGTTGGTATAACGCTGGGCCAAAGGCGCATTCGTCTGGTTCTGCACCTTGAAACCAGGGTGGATTTCCTTCCATTTGCCGGCGCCGAGCGGGCCTGCATTCGCAATTCCTGATAAGAGAGCACAAGTTCCCAGTACGAGGAAGGCATTCTTCATAAACTTGATCATGGGATTTTTCTCCGTTGAAAGCGTTTTATGTTGTGCGTAGGGCCGTACATTACAAAGCGTTGTTGATTGAGTTAATCCAAAACACTGAACCTACCATTCGGTGAACTAAATGTTCGTGCGGACAATTGAAACACTACCTGAACCAATGCTCCGCAACCCGCCATGACAATCACCAAAGGGACGCTGGTGCGCCCTCTTTGGCAATTGCGCATACGGCTGGTTACCGCGTCCAGAACTTGAAGTTCTTGAAGTGCGATTCCGATTTGCTCCCAGTGATGCCGTACACACCATTCTTGAAATACCAGACGGTGGAAAGCGGATGGGGATCATGGCGGGTCAGCACCAGGGCTCCGTTGATCCACACGCGGCCGTTGCCGGTAACCGGATCATAGGCGCACACCATGTGAAACCATTTGCCCCACATGTTGCTGGCCAGGACGGTAGAACCGTTGTCATTACGCAGGTTCCCGCCGCCGATCACTTGCACATAGACAGGTTCGAAGCCAGCATTGCTCTTGACTTGCATGATGGCGCTTCCTTGCGACCCCGCGTCGATCATTACGTCGGCTTCCCACATGTGCTCTTTCCCAGACCAGTTCGTGGCCCAGCGCATTTCGGTGCGGGGGCCGGTGCCGGTGGTGGGAGTAAAGCCTTTGTCGCCCTTAAAGATCCACGCGTTGTAGGTCGGGCCGGCGGTCACCGAAAACCGGGCTGATTCGGGCAAATTGTAGGGATGCCGCACCGTGTAGGTATCGGTGTACTGGTGAAGACCATCGGTAGGGGCAGCCTGGACCGAAGCGCTCCCGAAAACTAAGCAGAGAGCGCAAATGCTGAGAACAGCGATGGCAGTCGTGGTTAACTTCTTCATTATGGTGTTTCCTCCGTTTTGAAACGCTTGCAAGGGGGCTCTGCGCCCTTCTAGCGGCTTCAAAAAAACACGGCGAACAGCATGAGCCAAGGCTGCCGAGGGTGGAAGTGTCGGAACGGTTACAAGCTGCCAGCCAAAAGCGCGGGTTTGAAGATCTGGCCCATACGCGACAGCGTGTGGGCCAGATGTGAGGTAAGGGTTGGAAGTTACTGCACGGTGAAGTTACAAGTTGTGTTCGAGCCTGTCGCGGCGTAAACCCCAAAGTGGTCCAGACTCGTGACTGTGTTCTGTTCGGTGCGGAAGGCGAAGTTCGTGCCCACGGTCAGCTCCGATCCGCCCGGAGGCGTTACGAAGATGGAGTAAGTATGAGCCGGAATGTTGATCACCAGCCGGAGGTGATAGTTACCATCTGTTGTTTATTTGTCTCTTACTTGCTTCCCTTACAGTTTTAACGAATGCGGTCCAGAGCTGCCGGGCGGCAGAGTAGACCGCATTCTTTTTGGGCCATTGGTCCGCACACCGATGGCCGCAAAATCAATAGCTCGCCTATTGCACGGCGAAACTGCACACGGTATCGGAGCCGGTGGCGGCGTAGACTCCCCAGTGATCGAGGCTGGTCACCGTGTTTTGTTCGGTGCGGAAGGCAAAGTTCGCTCCCACGGCCTGCTCCGCCCCGCCGGGCGGCGTCACGAAGACGGAATACGTATGCGCAGTGACGTTCACCACCATGCGGAAGTGGTAGGTCTTGCCACCGGTGTAGGCAATGGCCGAGGCTGCGCCGTAAGCGCCGCCATTGCGCGCATCGATATCGCCTGAGGAATTGAAGCGCGCCAGAGTAGCGAACCCGGTGTAAGCGGTTTGGACGCCATGGGAAAGCCCAACCACGCTATTGATGAGCGAGGCGGAAGGCGTAGCGTCGAATGTTGCCGTGAATGTCCCCGTTTTGGAAACAAAGGCGCTATTTTGCCACGCAGAACCGGCGGTGACACACGTGCTTACCATTAAGCTCACGTTGGCCGAATGCGTCAGGCTGCCGCTCGTGCCGGTGATGGTGAGGGGATAGGTTCCTGCCAGGGTTGAACTCGAGGTTGTAATGCTCAGCGTTGAAGTCCCCGCACCGCTCACAGAAGCGGGATTAAAAGCAGAGGTTGTTCCCACCGGCAATCCGCTGACGGTCAGGGATGTGCTGCCACTAAAGCCATTCAACGCGCCAACCGCAACTGCATAGCTGGTTCCGCTGCCGGCAGCAACTGTTCGCGAAGAAGGAGTGACCGACTGACTAAAGTCCGGCTGGGCAGTATGCGACAGGCTGCCGCTGATGCTTGTGATTGTGAGCGTATAGGTTCCAGATGGGGTTGAGTTCGAAGTTGAAACACTCAGAGTAGATGAGCCTGAGCCGCCGCTGATCGAAGCGGGACTGAACGATGCCGAAGCTCCCGCGGGCAATCCGCTGACGCCAAGGTTAACCGTGCCTGTGAATCCGTTGGACGGGGTTATGCTGGCCGTATAACTCGTGCTGCCCCCCGCTGGGACAGTTCGTGAACTAGGGGTTGCTGTCGCCGAAAAGTCCGGCGTGGGCTGATCACCAGGGCAATCAGAGGGCGCCTTGGCGATGCAGAAACGATCGAAGCGCACGTCTTCATCGCGAAGGTCAGACTGGCTCAGGAGGATACGATAAATTCCCCATTTGGGCCGGCAGAATGTAGTACCCGTCCGCCACATATTCAGATTGCTGTTGCTATAGGTCAGCAGCGTGGCCCCATCGCTCAGTCTCTTGATAACAATGGAGTAGCTTCCGGTTGGGCTGAAGGTTACTTTTTCATAAGCTTCAACCCAGACACCCAGAAAAGGCGCAATGGGCGTGCTCTTAACTGTACCGAGACTGCCTCCCGAAGAGCCGCCATTATGGATGATTTGAATAACATCCGGGCTCCCTTTGCGCGGCGTTAGCGTGATGATAGGCGCACCAGCGTCTCCATCGCCGGCCTTGATCTGATGGACATGGGTGAAATTAGGTGAACTCTGGAAGCCTGCAGCCAGCTTGAATTTCCAGCGGAAGACCATGTGGTCATTGAGAAACGCTTTTACCGCGGCTGGCGAACTGCCGTCTGTCTTGATCTCAAGCCTTTGCCGGTCGAAGTTTGTGCAGCGGTCATTGTCAGGCGTTACGTGAATATGAAAGACAAACACGGGTTTGCCCAAGTCGCTATCCATTGCCTGGGTGATATGGTGGCCGAAGCTGGGATGGCTGCAATCGGGTGTCTCGGGGCCGGCGCCGAGCACGCTGGTGATCAGGGTATAGCTGTCGGTGTTGCCATCAGCGGTAAGAAACGTCTGCGCGAACACAGCCGGAACACAAAAGAGAAGAAATAAAAGGGCAATAACCTGTGCCGTTAACCTGCTTTGAACCATGATCAGCTCCTTAGAGTCTATTTTTGAACGAAGGCAAGCTTTGCGGAGCGGGGATTGCCAGCGCGGCCCGCGCCATCAAGCAGCATGGGTGAAAGTCGGCGGCTGGGGAAGTGTCGGAACGGTTACAAGATGTTACGGCAGGCAAATTCTTTGGATTGTATTGTTTGGACGTGGCCTTAACAGGAAATAAGGACAGTACTGTAGGGGCGATTCTCAGGATAAGAGCGGCGGTTTCACAATTCCAATTGCTCTAGCGGATAACGATGCGGTCCAGATCGGGAGTGTAGGAGTTACCGGAGAACTTTATGTGATTACTGCCGGTCTTGAGGGCCACAGTCATGGAGAATCTGGAGGTCTCGAGCCAAGAGCTGCCTTTGACCGGCACCTCAATGGCGGGGCCATCATTGACGCTGACAAAAAAATTGCGGGAGCCTTCCAGTACGTAGTAAATCACCATCTCGTAGTTTCCATTTTTGGAGACGACGATGTCGTTCACTACCAGGTAATTTTTCGGTTTGCTGCCGATATAGCGTACGCGATAGCCGCCGGAGCACCACTTGCAGGGGGAAGCTTCCGTCCTGCCACTAAGCGTATTCGACCTGGCCTCGGCCTCGTAGGCCACTCCCGGCTCAGCGGGAATGACAGGGGGCGGCACGGCAGGCGCCGCAGTCAACGCGGAAGCGGCGACCGTTTGCGGAGCCGAAGATGCCGAGCGAAAGACAAGAAAAGCCGCCGCGCACACCAACACACCCATTATCAGGCCGGCGGTAAACCAGAAGACATTGGCGGGGCGGCGGTTGGATAGCGGCGCAGGCTGGTTGAGGTGCGCCGGAACCGCAGATTGCATTGCATGCTCCAGGGGCATGATGGCGGTGGGCACGACTGCAATGGCATTTTCCGGTTCGACGCGAACGAAGCGGGGCACATAACGGCCTTTGGGCAGATCAATGCGAATGCGGGCGCCGGCTAAATCCGTGGCGTAAACCTCATGCAGTTTTTCGCGCAGGTTAACGGCGCGGCGGCGCACGATGCCGTCTTCGATGGGCGAGTAGTCGGCGGGACGTCCGAAGGCTTCGATGCCAATACGGAACTCACACAACTCGCTAGCCTTGCCGGCAATTTCCATCTCGCAGATGTAGCGCAGAAAATTGCGGAGCTGGTCGGAGCGCACGAAGGTCGTGCTCTGCAGCACCTCTTCAAGGGCTTCACGTTTTTCCCGGGGATTGGGAGAGATGGCTGCCATGGTCATAGTCTCACCGCCTCCCGCCGGATTGGTTACAGTTCTAAGCATGGGACCCTAAGCGCTGCCTGGGACTGCCAGCGCGTATCGTGGTTGATATTGATGGACTGAAGAAATTGAGCGCCCGATTGAGCATGCCGGCCACCGATGGAGGATCGATACCAAACGACGGCGGTGAAAAGTGAAAAAACGCCCCCACTTCTCTTGGCTGCGCCATTCTTCGCAGCACCGCGCAAATCTTTAGTTCTATTTTGAAACACAGCTCGACCTTCTGCGGAATATAAGGCCTTCTTCTCGGGGAATCGCATCCGGGTCGCGGCCGGACGGCGCAGGGCTTCTCCGTTGAAATCTTCAGGGTCTTGCGCCCTGTTACCTGCTAACTTGCGTTCAGGTTCTGCGCAACAAACTGTACACCAAATTGACCCTGAACTGAATACGATTCTTCAGTTGGCATGGTGCCATGTTCCCCAAGCGAGTCAAGCAAGAAATTCAGAAAATCCTATTTGGTAAAACTAAACGGTCACAATTAGGCAAAACAGCCGCGGATGAACGCAAATCCGGTTCCTACGGATGCAGCTTGACCGCGATGGCTTCGTCAATATCGGGATTGGGGCGGCGAAGGGGCCCAGTGTGAGCGTCATCGGTACGAGCATCATCGGTATGGACATTATCCGTATGAACCTGGATGAACTCGGCGTTCACCAACGAGACTTCTTTCCCTTTATAGAACAGCCGGCACATCAAGCCGACATGCTCGCCGCTCGAGAGCTGGACTTCATGGGTGGCGCTTTCCACGATGAACTCGGAGCCCGCGGGAACGATGTCGAGCAGCTTGGCTGTTCCATAAGCGTGGCCAATATAGACCTTGCTGATGCGCGGAAGCTTCGCGGGTTTTCTGCGGCTGCGGTTGCTCAGGCCGAAATATCTAAGGCGAGGTTCGGCAGTATCTTGAAACAGATAGAGATCCACCTCGGTGCGAATGCGCTGGCCGTAAAGCTGGCAGTAGGGACAGTCGTCGGTAACGGCAGGAGTTTGCGAAGCGGCGGTGGCGAAGGTGAAAAGCCATAGGCAGAGACAAAAGCTGAACAGGGCGCGGCGCATAGTGTGTGAAGCGTGCTCATTATAGTGCAGCCGGTGGTGAGCAGTTTCCAGCGGTCGAAACAAAATCCACCGCGGATTTCGCGGATAGCGCCGATTCTTACCTGCGGTCTTTCTGCCTTCAGCTTGGCTTTCAATTCATTGTGTGGGACCTGCAGCAGCCTGTCCATGAAGCTGTTTGAAGTTTCGTATTCGTTTCTTGACTGCTCAAGACGAGGGCAGTCGCAGGCAGTTTGATGAATGCGGTCTATCGCTGCCTAGCGGCAGGATAGACCGCATTCCTTTGGGCCATGGGTCCGCACTCCGATGGCCTCAAACTCAGACAGCTCCAAGCTGTCATTTACCAAGCCCAGAGGTAGTTCTCAGGGCCAAGCCTATTTCGCGGACTGCTGTGTTCTACTACTGCGCGGTGAAGTTGCATACCTTCAACGTCCCGCCGGGTGTGGTGTTGACCTTCGCTCCCCAGTGATCGAGGCTGGTGACCGTGTTCTGCTCGGTGCGGAAGAGAAAGCCCGTGCCCACGGTTTGCTCCGACCCGCCGGCCGGGGTTACGAATACCGAGTAGGTATGCGCGGTCACGTTGATCACCAGGCGGAAGTGATAGGTGATGCCACCGGAGTAGTGAATC
>QIAW01000293.1 GCA_003225655.1 Acidobacteriota bacterium | reverse complement strand
GCTGATGAGCAGTTCAGGTGACTGGAAGTGAAGGAACATCCCAAGCCTATTGGTTCGCTGCACTCAGGTAAACAGACCGATTTATCCTGGTAGTGGGTCATTTGGGAAGAGATGCAGCTTCTCTTGTTTTTCGATTCGTGCGAACTCTGCTCTCATCCTGAAGAGCGCGTGGGCAGGATGTCCACACGACAGCCGGCGCGTCACTTCCCCCACTTTTTTGCTATCCCCTTGATTCCCAACCCTATTCGCGATAATGTTTCTGCAGCTCTCGCGGTACTCCCAACCTCAAAAACTCACCATCTTTAAGGAACGTGTGCTCAGTTTTCGACCGTTTGCATACATGGCTGTGCAATATGCAGCGGTCGGAGGTCATAGTACCCCATATATGGGGCTTTTAATGCTTGACCGCTAGTAACTTACCCGGTACATTAGGCAGCAATGGTTGTGTTTTCGGTCCCTGTCCAGCCGCGGGGAGCGAGTTACTTGCCTGCGCGGCAGCATATACGGAGTGACTTTTGCTCAAACTGAAGAAGCTACAAATCCTCGGGTTCAAATCTTTTTGTGACCGCACCGAACTGAAGTTTCAAGGTGACGGCGTCGCTGCCATCGTGGGACCGAATGGCTGCGGCAAATCGAATATCGCGGACGCCATCTCGTGGGTGCTGGGCGAGCAGTCGGCCAAAAGCCTGCGTGGCTCGCGCATGGAAGATGTGATTTTCATCGGCACCCGCGATCGCAAGCCTACGGGCATGGCCGAGGTGTCGCTTACTCTGATTGACCCTGATGTCTACGCGGGAAACACAAACTTCACCGAAGCGGAGATCGATGTCCAGAACGATTACTCCGACGATTGGGATGAGGCCGGCGACCGCGCTGCCGCTGCTGAAGAAACCGAGCGCCACATCGCTGAAGTGCAGCCGCTTGGGCCGGAAGAAATGCTGGTAGAAGGTGCATCGGCGCCCGATGCCGCTGCGGCCGAAGGTGATGGTCCAGAGGCGGCCAGTCCAGAAGAGGCCCAGCCAGCCGCAGAAGGCGAGACGCCCGAGCCACAGGCTCGCGAAGCCTCTGCCAGCGAAAATGCACCGCAACACGTTGTCCTGAAGATCCGGCGGCGTAAGTTCAAGACGACGCAGTTCAAGGCCGGTGAGCTGGTGGTCACGCGGCGTCTGTTCCGGTCAGGCGAGAGCGAATATCTGCTGAACGGAAAGCTCTGCCGCCTGCGCGACATACAAGATATCTTCATGGGGACCGGTCTCGGTCCCGAATCTTACGCCATCATCGAGCAGGGCCGCATCGGCCAGATTCTCAGCAGCAAGCCTTACGACCGGCGCGCCATTATCGAAGAGGCCGCCGGCATCACCAAGTTCAAGACTAAGAAGCGTCTGGCGGAGGCGCGGCTGGAGCAATCGAAGCTCAACCTGGCCCGCATCAACGATATTTTCGACGAAGTCACGCGCCAGATGAATTCGCTCAAGCGTCAGGCATCGAAGGCCGAGCGTTACGCCCGGCTGCGCGACGAGATGCGTGAGAAACTCCGCCTGGTGCTGGCCAGCAAGTTCACCCAGCTTGAGCGGGAGTCGAAACAACTGGAATCTGAACTTGCCAGCCTTACGCTAGAGATGCAGGCGAAAAATGAGACCGTGCAGACGTTCGAGGCCGAACACGGGGAACGCACGCAACGTGGCTACGCTATCGAAGAGGAATCGCGCCGCAACAGCGAGCATCTGAGCACCCTGGCCATGGAGATGGAGCGCAATACCTCGCGCCGGCGCACCAACGAAGAGCGCTGCGCTGAACTCGATGCCCGCTCCGCCGCTGCGCTGGCAGACCTGGAGCGCACCCGCGAGCAGCTTGGAGGCTTGCAGAGCGAACTGAACAGCAACCGGTCGGTGCTGGAATCGGCTGCTGCCGACGTCGCTGCCGCCCAAAATGAAGCCCAACAGCGCCAGCACGAAGCCGCGACCGCGACAGAAATCCTGGCTACCGCGGAGCGCGAACAGGAGACAAAACGCGCAGCCATCATGGAAGCTGTAGCCACGGCTTCAGCCGTGCATAACCGTATGGCCAAGGCGGAAGAGCACAGCGCGGCGCTGGAGCGCGAACTGCATCGCCTGCAGCAGGAGGCCCATGACGCCAGCTCGCAGATCGCGGCCTTCGGCGGACAACGCGGGCAAATTGCCTTCGAGTTTGAAACTGTCTCGCAGCGGGTGGCCGCTCTTGCCGGTCAGATTGCCGACGCCCACCGTCAGAGTGAGGAAAAGAAGACTGCCGAGAGCCAAGCCAAGCTGCGCCTCGATTCCCTGCGCGCTGAATACGCTTCCGCATTGGGGAAGCGAGGATCGCTTGAAGCGCTGATCGCCGAGCATGGATACAGCACCGAATCTGTACAGCGCCTGTTCCAATCCGGCGCCATAGAGAGAGGTTTTGCGCCCGTGGGAGTGCTGGCAGATTTTCTCGAAGTAGACGATCAATACGAGCGCGTAGTGGAAGACTTCCTGCGCGATGAGCTGAATTATATCGTCGTCAAGTCTTGGGATGCAGCCGACCAAGGCCTGCAAATCCTGCGCAATGACGTAGACGGCCGCGCCACCTTCCTGGTGCACTCCGAGGATGGCCAGGAAAAGTTCGAGTTCCTTCTGGATGCGAATGCGCGCCCGGCTGTAAGGCGCGATGCCATCGTACCTCTGAAGCAATGCATCCGGGTGTTGAACGGCTTTGGAAAGTCGCTTGAGGGAATTCTGCCCAAGCTGGGCAACGGATACATCGCTCCCGACTCCACCACTGCTCGTGACATGGCACTGGAAAATCCCAACGCCTTCTTCCTGTCGCCCAATGGCGAGACCTTTCACAATCTAACGGTCACCGGCGGCAGGCAGCGCTCCGAGGGCCCGCTTTCCATGAAACGCGAATTGCGCGAGTTGCAGCGCAATCTTTCAGAGATGGAGCAGACCTTGCGCGCCGACGAAGCCCGCACGGCAATGCTCGTCCGTGAGATAACCGAACTCACTGGATTGCTCGCGCGCCTGGAAGAAGAGAAACGCGAGGCGGAAAAGCTCGCCCTGACCTCGGGGCATGCTCTGCAACAACTTGAGACAGAGCTCGAAAAAACCACCCAGCGGCTGGGAACCTATCAGGCGGAGATCAGCCGCGTTTCTTCCGAACGTGAAGATGCGCAGCGCACGGTCGCCGAGATGCAACAGGAATCTGCGTTGCATGATTCGCGACGCAAGGAGCTGGAGTCGGAGGTTGCCGCCATCCAGTCGAGACTGGCGGCGATGAAAGAAGGCCGCGATCTGGCAGTGCAGACCGCCTCGCAGATGTCGGCGCGCGTTGCCGCGCTTGAAGAGCGCCGCATTGCCGCCTCTTCTGCCCTGCAGCGAATCGAGACCCTGGTGGCTGAAGTCAACTCTCGCGTGGCTTCCCTGGAGGCGCAGATCGACTCCGCGCGGGCTGAAAAAGAACAACGTCTTGCCGAGAACGTGCACCTTGCCGAACAGCTCGCCACCTACGTTGCCGAGCGCCAGGCAGCGGAAACGCGCAGTGTCGAGCTTCACAAAGAGTCGGAGCAGGTGCGCGCCCGCGTGGTTGAGATTGAGCAGCAACTTCGTGAGGTACGCCGGTTGCTCGATGCCGCCCGCGACCGCCGCGGCGAACTTTCTGCCGCGATTGCCAAGCTGACCTCAGACTCCGAGTACATGACGGAGACCTGCCGCAACGAATTGAACCTAGGCCGTGAAGAGTTGCTGGCAGATGCCAATATTGGCCGGGTGGAAGGCGAGTCGCTCACTCTGGAAGATACCGCTTATCGCGAAATGCGCACCAAGCTTGAGAACATGGGGCCGGTCAACATGATGGCCCTGGAAGAATATAAAGAGACGGCCGAGCGCCATACTTTCCTCGAAACCCAGCGCAAAGACCTGCTGGACTCGATTGAGAACACCTTGAATTCAATCAAGGAACTTGACGCCATCTCCCGCCAGAAGTTCGAAGAGGCCTTCGAGCGGATCAACGAGAATTTCCAATTCACCTTCCGCAAGTTGTTTGGTGGTGGCCAGGCTTTCATGCGCCTCACCGACCAGGAAAACAGCAGTGAGAGCGGCATTGACGTCATCGCCTCGCCTCCGGGCAAGAAGCTGCAGAACGTGCTGTTGCTCTCCGGTGGCGAAAAGGCGCTTACCGCCCTGGCGTTGCTGGTGGGCATCTTCCAGTTCCAACCCAGCCCCTTCTGCATCCTCGACGAAGTCGATGCTCCTCTGGACGAGGCCAATGTCGGACGCTTCACCGAACTGGTGAAAGAGATGAGCGCGCAAACGCAGTTCGTCATCATTACCCACAACAAGAAGACCATGGGCATATCGCCCACGCTCTACGGCGTCACCATGCAGGAGCCCGGGGTTTCAAAGATTGTCTCGGTGCGCTTTGGCGGCGAGGCCCAAGCGGCGGCCAGTTAACTTCTATTATTTCGCTCAAAAAAATATTTTCACTATGTAAAACGTGGAGCACCCAAGTTATCCACACGTTATCCACAGCTCTCTCACTTCCTGATGTGACAAACAACCCAAGAATTCTGCATTGATCTAAAAAAATAATTTCTGTCAACTGTTTTTCAGCGAAGAATTCTTGCACAATTATGTCAGGTGACCAAGTGGTCACGTTGACAAAATTTTTTGTGAGGTTAGAATACGCCACTACCTTTGAATAATTGTTCCGTGCATATCCGAACTGACCATCCCGTCCTCCTACAAACCGATTTCACGGACCTGGAACTCTATGCCAGCGGCAAAGTACGCGATGTCTATCGTGTTGACAATGAGCGGCTCCTGTTTGTTGCCACCGACCGCATCTCGGCCTTCGATTACGTATTGGCTTCCGGCATCCCTCACAAAGGCCGCGTGCTCACGCAGATTTCTCTCTTCTGGTTTAATTTTCTGAAGAGTGTTACCCAAAACCATCTGATCACGGCCAATGTCAGCGAATATCCGCCGCACCTCGAAAAGTACCGGGACGATCTTTGGGGCCGCTCCATGCTGGTGATGAAGGCAGACATGATTACCATCGAGTGCGTGGTGCGCGGGTACATCTCCGGTTCGGCATGGAAGGAATACAAACAGAGTGGCGCCGTATGCGGTATCCAATTACCCGCCGGATTGAAAGAGTCAGACAAGCTGCCCGAGCCGATCTTCACTCCGGCGACGAAGGCGGCTAGCGGGCACGATGAAAATATTTCGTTCGAAGAAATGACAAAGCGCGCAGGTCCCGAGCTGAGCAGAAAGCTGCGCAGCTTAAGCCTGGAGATTTACACCAAGGCCGCCGAGTACGCCGCCGGCCGCGGCATCATCATTGCGGACACGAAATTCGAGTTCGGCAACACTCCCAAAGGCCTGGTGCTGGGCGATGAAGTGCTTACGCCCGACTCATCCCGCTTCTGGCCGGCGGAAAAGTATCAGCCTGGCCGCGCGCAGGATTCCTACGACAAGCAGTACGTGCGCGATTACCTGGAGGAGATTCGCTGGAATAAGCAGCCTCCTGCTCCGGCACTGCCCACAGAGGTTGCCGCACGCACCAGTGAGAAGTACACGGAAGCGTACCGGCTGTTGACCGGACGAAATCTGGACCTGTCGTAGGCATGACGGCTTTGGATTGGGGCTTGCTGGCAATCATCGTGTTATCAGGGTTGATGGCAGCGGCGGAAGGTTTTTTCTTTGAGATATTTTTTCTAGCCGGCTCGGTTGTCGGATATCTTTTGGCAGCCTGGGAATATGGCCGCATCGCGCCCTGGTTTTTGCAATTTGTCAGCGCGCCATGGATGGCCAATACGGCGGGTTTTTTGACAATTTTTTTCGGCGTCATCCTGCTGGCCGGGATGGCGGGACGTGTTTCGCGCTGGATTTTCAGGCAAGCAGGATTGCAATGGTTTGACCGCGCGCTGGGCGCCGCTTTTGGCTTGGTGCGTGGAATCGTAATTGCTGTTGTCCTGGTGATGAGCCTGGTTGCATTTTCACCCGGCGTCGACCTGGTTGCCCAATCTCGATTGGGCCATTATTTTCTGGTGTTCGGCTATGGAGTCAGTTGGCTGGCGCCGTCAGAATTACGCGGACGACTGAAGCAAGGCATCGCCAAGGTGAATATGTTTGTTCTTCAGCAGCAAGACCGTGGCAATCTGCAGAAAGCTTCAGGACAGAAAGCATTAGAACACTAAAGCCGGAACATTCGGTCATGTGGGAAGCATTTGCACGTGGTAGGAATTAGTTTCACAACAACGATTTAGGTTTAGGAAGAGAGGCGCTCAGGTGAAAGACCAACTCGAAGCTCTGGTTCAGCAGATGCATAAAAGTGGCATTCTTTATTCCGAGGCTGTTCGCGAATTCAAAAAACGTTTCGTATGCACTGTTCTCCAGGAAAACAGCGGCAACCAATGCAAGGCTGCCCGTGAGCTGGGCATGCACCGCAATACTCTCAGCCGAACGATCTCGGAGTTGAAGATCGACCTGCGCGCGCTGAATGGCGCGCGCCGGCCTCCCCGGAGCGCGCGACCACTGGCACTCGAAAAGAAAGCGGCCCGCTAAGGGTTTACATTGGGCGTTTGCGGGTTGGGCGTTATGGTCTCTGTTTTTCCTTGTGGACCGGGAAGGTGCAGGACCCGCACCTTGCGCCCTTCTACTTCCATCAACTCGTCGCCCGAGGAATCTCCCTGCAAATCCGAGGGGTCTCTTTCTGCAGCCATGATGCCGATCGCCTGGTTGCGACCCGAGTTCTTGGCTATGTAGAGCGCTCGGTCTACAAGAGTGAGAACTTCTTCCAGCGAAAGCGCCTCGGGGGCAGATCGAAACCACGGGAAACTCGCCCATCCTACCGAGCAGGTTCGCAGCAACGATTTTCCGCTTCCCAGGTCAATAGGTTCCGAGCCCACACTGGCAAGAATACGTGCCGCCAGCGCCTGAGCTTCGCGGCGTTCCGCGGCGCGCGAGACGATCAGAAACTCTTCTCCGCCCCAGCGTATCAGCATGTCCGAGGTGCGCACCACGCGAGAAAAGCGCTGCGCCATCTCCATCAGCGCGTCGTCGCCAACGTGATGTCCGTAAACGTCGTTGATCTCTTTGAAGTGGTCGATATCGACAAGATAAAAAACCAGGTCGCGGTGGTCGGTGCTATGCGAGGCGTCTGAGTAGGCGCGAATGGTCTGGCTGATATCGGCGGCAATCATGCTGTCAAAGAACCGCCGGTTGCGGATACCGGTCAGCGGGTCGGTAAGCGCGGCTTCAGCCAGTTCGCGGTTGGCCGCTGCCAGCTCTGCGCTGCGCGCGGCCACAGCCTTCTCCAGACGCTTACGGTCAGCCTCCAGGGCCTTGGTGCGAATGCGGAGCATCAGGTAAATCACAAAAATCAGCAGTACCGCTTCCAGCACCCGGGCCCACCAGCGCTCCCACCATGCCGGGCGGATGGAAAAAGCAAATTTTGCCGGTTCGCTCCATTCATTCTCATCCAGACGGCACGAGACCTCGAAAACGTAGGAACCCGCGCTGAGAGACGGATAACGCACTTCACGCAAAGCGGTCTCCGTGAACTCAGATTCCAAATCATTGAGGCGATAGCGGCAGCGATAGCGCTGTGGTTCGCGGAAGGTCAGGGGAACGAAGCGGGCAGAAAATACGCGCTGGCTGTATCTTGCCTCCGGATTAGACTCTGCCAGCCGCTCCTGGTTGCCCAGACGCGCCGAGGTGACGACTACCGGCACAGAGTGCGCAGCTTCCGCTGTCGCTGCTTTCTGTGGAGCATATTGGGCCAGGCCGCGGCTGGTGCCAATCATCACGCTGCCGTCGGGTTCAACCCAGAATGCGTCAGCGCTGATGTCATCCCAGAGCAGGCCATCGGCGCGAGTCAGGTTCGAAATGTGTTGTTGCACGTCGATCATGGAGACGCCGCTGTCGCCGCCAGTCCAAATGTTTCCGGCGTGGTCCAGGCCGATCATGTAGATTGCATCGGTGCGCAATCCCTGGAGAGTGGTGATGTGCTCGACGCTCGTTGCCGTGCCGGAAAGGCGCAGATGTCCCAGCCCCAGCGCCTCGTCATAGCGAAACCAAATTTCATTGCCGCCGGCAGGAACAATTTCGGTAACAACATCAGAGCGAAGTCCGTCTTTGGCGCTGAAATGCAGCCAGTGTTTGCCATCAAAGCGAGAGATGCCGCTGCGGCCGCATGTCCACAGTACGCCATCGGCCGAGAACACCGGATGGCTGGTGGAATTTCTGACTTCCGAAGGAAAGTTAATATTGCGGAAAACCCGCTTCCCTCCTTCAATGCTGATGGCCTTGAGATATTGTGCGTTGCCGATCCAAAGCTTGTTATCGGGCGCAACCGCCATGCCGGTAGGATCACGGGCGTTTGCAGGTTCGATGCGAATCTCTTGAAGCTGCAGTGTCGCAGGATCGATCCGGGTCAATCCACCCGGATAAGAGAGCGCCCAAATGAATCCGTCTTTTGCCAGAGCCAGTTCACGAACCATGGAGCCTGCCAGCCCCTGGCCCTGCCTCCAGACGCGCCAGGAGTGCGCGGCTGCATTCCACATGGCCAGCCCTTTGTTGGTCCCCACCCAGAGCCGCCCCTGCCGATCGCGCAACGCACACCAGACAACGTTGTCAGGCAAGCCTTCAGATTTGCCCCAGCCAGACCAGGTCGTGGGATTTGGCCAGCGATCAAGCCCCATGCCTCCGTAACCGATCCAGATAGCGCCCTCACGGTCCTCAAGCGCGGCAAAGACTGCCTCTGAGGACATGCCTTGCTTTTCGCCGTAGGCCTGCCAGTGGTGATTCACCCGCCGGAACAGCCCATTGACGGTGGGTACCAGCAGATTTCCCTGCCGGTCGAATGATGGGCCGCCAAATTCATTCGCTCCGGGAATGCCGGCGTCATCCATGATGAATTGGCTGGTTCCCAGATCAAAACCCTCCAGGTGCTCGCTGGTTCTGACCCAGAGCTTCTGTTCGCCATCCACCAGAATGGCAGTGGTCGCCTCAGTGGCCCTGCCAATCCCCGTAGGCAGGATTTCTGGCCGTGAGGTGGGCGCGCGCAGCCTGCCTAAACGGTGTCCTACGGCGAACCACAGGACGCCATCTGAGCCGAAGTAGAGTGCATCAATGGGTCCGCGCGGTAAACCCTCTTTGCTGGTCACAAGGCGGGTGTGGTTCGGATCGAACCCATCAATCCACAGCAGTCCGTCGGTGGTGGCGATATAGATTCCGCCCTGCTTATCGATGGCGAAGAGTTGGTGGATTGGCTGGATGCTCATCGCAGGCGAAGGCAGCTTCAATGTCACAAAGCGCTTGCCATCAAAGTGCGCAACACCGGAAGCCGTTCCCACCCATACAGTTCCGTTGGGTGACAACAAAAGCTGATCAATAAAGCCCGTGGGCAGCCCCTCCTCGCGGCTAAACGTGGCCACATCTGTGCCGTCGAAGCGCAATAGACCGCTTTGCGTGCCGATCCAAAGAAATCCCTTGCGGTCTTGCAACAAAGCTGTGACTGTCTTGGTGCTTAGGCCGGCGCGCTCGATATGCTCAAAGGCATAGCGCGGGTTTGCCGGCAGCGAGAGTTCCGGAGTCGTCCGAGCCGGGGAGGCAACGGTCTTTGCCGAGGCCAGCAGAAGGCTTCCCAGCAGGACCATCCCCAGGAGCGAGGGTCGAAAGCAGAGTTTCATCTGCAGGTTTGGATTTCCTTGCGCCGTAAGACAAAAACGATCTATACGATAGTGCCGAGCCAATTGGAAAATTTTATCGCGGGGATAACAATTCTGCGATCAGCCACTTTAAGGGCACTGAACGCGGCCAGAACACGGAAAATCACTGGGCGTTCGCACGGCGTATGCTAGCATCATACTTCCAAAGCTTGAGCTGAATGCCTGCTGGAAAACTCCATATCGTGCCCTTGGGTGGCCTGGGCGAGTTCGGAATGAACTGCATGGCCCTGCGCTGGGAAGATGACATCATCGTCATCGATGCCGGCCTGATGTTCCCGGAATCTGAATTGCTGGGTGTGGATATCGTTGTCCCTGACATTACCTACCTCATCGAGAATCGCGATAAGGTGCGGGCCATCATCCTGACCCACGGACACGAGGACCACATTGGCGGCCTGCCCTGGCTGCTCTCAGAGTTGAACCTGCCTGTCTACGGCACAGAGTTTACGCTTGCCCTGGTGGAACACCGGCTCGAAGAGCATGGCTTGCTGGAAAGCGCCAAGCTAAACACCATCCAGAGCGGCGGGCGCTTTCGTATCGGGCCGTTTACCATCCATCCTATTCAGGTCACGCACAGCCTCGAAAGTCGATCCCACTCCCACCGACAATCGCCTGTTTGACCTGCATGCCTTTGCCGAGTACGGAAAGGAAGGCGTGCTGGCGCTGCTGCAGGATTCCACTAACGTCGAGCGTCCTGGCTACACGCCCAGCGAACGCGCGGTGCGGCGTAAATTTGACGAAGTATTTACCCGGGCGGACCGGCGAATTTTTATCTCCTGCTTCTCCTCTTCCGTCCATCGCATCAAGCTCGCCTTCGAGCTGGCCTACGAGTATGGCCGCAAGGTCGCGCTGGTGGGGCGCTCCATGACCAATTCGGCGGAGATTGCCGAAGACCTGGGATACATTGAGATTCCCGACGGGCTGCTCATCCATCCCGGAGATGTGAAGAATTATTCTCCGGAAAAAGTCTGCCTGCTCATCAGTGGCACTCAGGGCGAGCCCATGTCTGCCCTCTCGCGTGCCGCGGTGGATAACCACAAACACGCCCGCATTGAACCCGGAGACACGGTCGTGCTCTCCTCGCGCATTATTCCCGGCAACGAAAAAAGTATTTACCGCATGATCGATCACATCTTCCGCCGGGAAGCACACGTAATTTATGAAGACGGCTCTGTTCCGCCTGTCCACGTGAGCGGACACGCCAGCCAGGAAGAGCTCAAGCTGATCATGAACCTGGTGAAGCCACGCTACTTTATTCCCATCCACGGCGAGTACCGGCAACTGCGCCGCCACGGAGAACTGGCTGCCACCATGCACGGCGCTGTAGGCAAGGTCATGCAAATTGAAAGCGGCGACATTCTTGAGATCGACGAACTGGGTGCGCGTAAGGCGGGCCGCGTCACCGTCGGCCGCATCTGCATTGATTCCGGCTCCATGACCGATGTCGTGGAAGATCTGGTCATCCGCGACCGCCGCCATCTGGGCGAAGACGGTATCGTGCTTCCCATCATCGCCATCAACAAGCTCTCTGGACGCGTGGAAGCCACTCCCGAGATTGTGATGCGCGGCTTTGCCGGCGCCGGCGGCACTCCGGAAGAAGATGGCTTTCTCGATCAGGCGCGCGCCATCGTGATGAAGACCCTGGAAGAATCCAGCGCCGAGGAGAAAGCCGATTACGGCGTCATCAAAGAAAAAATCCGCCAGGACTTGAAGCGTTACATTAATAAAAACACGGCTCGCCGCCCCCTCATTATGCCCGTGATTTTAGAGATATAAACATCTGGTTGCAGGAAAGATTTAGCGCTCAGCATTCAGCCAAGAAACCAGTACTCGGTTCTCAGAAAAAACATTCGCTGAAACCGACTTCATCACTGGACACAAGAAAACAAAATCGAAAATGACCCCAATGATTCAATCGTCCAGCTTTTCTCTGTGTCTCTGTGCCTCCGTGGTGAAGCTATAATTGTCTTCTTGAAACCTCAACGCCGCAAACGATGGCTTCTCAAGATTTCGCTCTGCGCACTTGTGCTGCTGGTGGGCGCGCTGCCCTTTACTCCGGCACATGATTACCAGCGCGCCGCTTCCCTGCTGCTGCGCATGAATGATCCCGGCCACCCCACAAGGCTGAGCGAGTTCGGCGTCTACCCCGTGAATGAAACCATCCTGAAGATCGAGACCCCCTCCGGCAGCCTGCGCGCGCGTCTTTACACTCCGCAGGGCGTGGCTCAACCGAGCGGCATTGTTCTCGTACATGGCATTCATCACCTGGGAATCGAAGAGCCCCGACTGATCAGTTTTTCCCATGCCTTTGCGCAAAGCGGTGTGACGGTGCTGACGCCGGAGGTGAGCGAACTGGCGGATTATCGCGTAGATCCGCAATCCATCCAAGCCATCGGCGAAGCAGCGCACTTTCTGCGGCAAAAACTAAACCGCGATTCCGTCGGCGTCATGGGCCTGAGCTTTGCCGGAGGACTGGCCTTGCTGGCCGCCGGTGATCCTAGGTACTCGCACGACATCGGTTTCGTGGTCGCCGTCGGCGCACATCATGACTTGGCACGGGTCTCGCGCTTTCTGATAACCGATCAGATCGAGTTGCCCGATGGCTCAGTGAAATCACTTGCCGCGCATCAGTATGGCGCTCTGGTGCTGGTCTATTCTCACCTCGAAGACTTCTTTGCGCCCGCAGATCAGCCCGCTGCGCGTGATGCCTTGAAGCTGTGGCTATGGGAGAGCTTCGACGCGGCGCGAGCCCAGGAGGGCCGTCTCACCCCCGCTGCCAAGTCGTCATGCAGCAGGTTTCTCCCGCGCGACATTTGAGCCAGCTTCGTATTCCCATTTCTCTCCTCCATGGCGAAGGCGATAACCTGATTCCCCCGTCTGAGACTGAGTGGCTGGCCCAGGAGCTTCCCCCGGAATACCTGAGACTTCGTCTGATTACTCCGGCATTCAGTCACGTCGACATGCAGCATCAAATGCCCTGGAAAGATCGCTGGCAACTGGTGTCATTCATGACCGCCATTCTGCAGCAAGCGCAGGCAGAGAAAGAAGCTTCTGCAAAACCATCTCCGGAGGTCACTCCATCGTCAAGCTAAGCGACATTCAGGAAGCACAAAAGCGCATCCGGGGTATGGCCATTCGCACACCGTTGCTCCGCTTTCCGGCAAATGCAAATGACGGATACGAGCTTTACCTCAAAGCCGAGTGCCTGCAGCCGGTCGGCTCCTTCAAGTTGCGCGGCGCTTACAACAAGATTGCTTCCTTGAGCGACGCGGAGAGGCGCCGTGGTGTTATCGCCCACTCCAGCGGGAATCATGCCCAGGGCGTGGCCTATGCCGCTCGTGCTCTAGGTGTGCGCTCGACCATCGTTGTGCCCGATAACATTCCCGACATCAAGCTCCAGGCGACAAAACAATATGGCGCTGAGGTGGTGATTGTAGGCTCTGCCAGTGCCGACCGCATCCAAAAGGCAGCAGAGCTGGAAGTGCAACACGGCTTTGTTCCTGTGCCACCCTACAATGATGAAAAAATTATCGCCGGCCAGGGCACGATAGGTCTGGAAATCATCGAAGAGTTGGCCGATGTGGACCTCGTGCTGGCGCCGGTGAGCGGCGGCGGTCTCATCAGCGGAATTGCTTCTGCGGTCAAACAGTTAAATCCCAAGGTAAAAATTGTGGGCGTTGAACCGGAATTGGCTGGCGATGCGCAAGCCAGCCTGCGTCAGAAGCAGCGGGTGACCTTTCCTGCCGAGCAGGTAGGACGCACCATTGCCGATGGCCTGCGCACCTCGCCGGTGGGGGAAATTCCTTTTGAGCACATCATGAAGTTTGTAGATGACATTGTGACTGTCAGCGAGGATGAGATACGGGCATCCATGGTAAGCATCTTGCAGAACACGCGTATCGTCGCCGAGCCCAGCGGCGCTGTCGCCCCGGCCGCCGTTTTCTTTCACGCCGGCCAGTTGCCCAAGGCACGCAAGATCGCTGCAGTCGTGAGCGGTGGTAATGTTGATCCTAAAATGCTGGCCAGCATCCTGATGGATCAGTCGCAAAAATCTTTCCCGCGCCCGTATTAGTATTATGAGTGTTGCCATGCGACATCGAACCTTGTGTAATCTCACGCTCTTTCTTCTGCTCTCTGCGGCATTCTCCACCGCCGCCGAGCGCGGCATCACCATCCGCGAAGCTCCTCTCTATCTCAATCCCGATCTCACCTCGCAGAAGATCGGGGTCGCGACCGCGGGCCGCGAGGTTGCAATCTTTGAAAAGAGCCACGACTGGGTAAAGGTCTTTGCCAATGTGGACCAGGAAAAAGATCTGACCGGGTGGATCGAGAATAAGGGCATCGTCCTCACCTCCACCCCTAATGGCGACAAAATATTATTCGGTGCGGCGGCCGAGGACGAGGACGAGGCCTCCCGCTCTCGCGGACGCCGTGGCGCCGCCAACGATGCCATGCGCCTCTACGCCCGCATGGCCGAGTATTTTCCCAACTCGCCTCTGGCCGCCGAAGCCCTCTATCGCGCGGGGGATATCCGCTGGCAGATCGAGTATGCCGATATCAAGACGCTACCCTCCGCCAAAGAACAAGACCCCGATGTGCGCCCCAAGATGGAAGAAGAGATCATGCGCCAGGTCATGAAGAAATATCCCCACACCAAGTGGGCCGACCTCGCCGCCTATCATCTGCTCGATAACAAAGTCTGCGGCGACTGGCAGGCGCAATCCAAGTGTCCCGAGCGCGAGACTGAGCTTTACGAGAAATACGCCACCGAGCACCCGCAGTCTCCTAAAGCTGCCGAGGCGCTTTACAACGCGGCCCGGCGGCAGGCCGCGCTGGTTGAAATCTATCGCACCGAAGATCAATCCGCCCGCAGCAGCGCCGCTGCTACCAAAGCTAAGGACCTGGCCAGGCACGTGGCCACCCAGTATCCTGATTCCGACTGGGCCAGCCGTGCTCTGGCCCTGGAGTATAAAATCGAGCAGAACATACCTACCTATGGGAGCGACAAATAAGCGTGCCTACCTATCAGGCAGTGATCCTCGGAATGGTTCAAGGTCTTACAGAATTCTTACCCGTTTCCAGCTCAGGCCACCTGATCCTGGTGCGCGATCTCATGCACTGGCCCGATCCTGGCCTGGCCTTTGATGTAGCTCTGCACGCCGGCACCCTGGTTGCCGTGCTGATTTATTTCGCCGGAATGTGGATTCGCATTGTGCGTGCCGCCTTCGGCGCAAACGTGAGAATCGATGACGCTCCTGATGGCGCGGCCGCGCTTTCGCCCGATGAACTCCGCCAGCAGCGCATGTTGCTCTGGCTGCTAGTGCTGGGAACCATTCCCGGCGCAATCATCGGCAAGCTCTTTGAGAGACAGGCCGAAGAGACCTTCCGCCAGCCCGTACTCGTGGCCTCGCTGATGATCGTGGTGGCACTCATCATGTGGTGGGCAGAAAAGGCAGGCGCGCGCCGCAAACACCTTACTCAGGTGAGCGCCGCTGACGCGCTGACCGTGGGCATTGCCCAAGCCACTGCGATCATGCCCGGTGTCTCGCGCTCCGGATCTACGATTGCTGCCGGCCTGTTTCGGGGAATGACGCGCGATGCCGCTGCCCGCTTCAGCTTTCTGCTGGCCACGCCCATTATCGCCGGCGCTTGCTTGCTGAATGCCATCCATCTGCGGCATACGGGCATTCCCGCCGACATGAAACAGGCATTTATCGTCGGTACTGCTGTTTCGGCTGTCGTTGGATACATCACCATTGCGGCGTTCATCCGTTACTTGCGCACACGCACACTAAAGATTTTCATTGTGTATCGCATTATTTTTGGCATAATTGTTCTAGCTCTGGTGTTCCGCGGGTACTTTGGCTGAGCCGGCAATTGGCCACGGCTGAAGTGCTATCGCCTAAATGAAAACTGTCGTTCGTGCCTTTGTGCCGACCAAGAACCGCCGGCTGAATGAGCTGATAGGATTATTGTTGTTTGCCGCCGCGGTCCTCCTCTTCCTTGCCCTGGCGTCCTATTCCCCAGCGGACCCCTCTTTAAACACTGCCGCCTCCACCATGAGCTCGCGTCCGGCGCGCAACTGGATCGGAATGGCGGGCGCCCTCACCAGCGACTTGCTTCTGCAAATGGAAGGCATCGCGATTTTCCTGCTGCCGGTGATGTTGGGGTTCCTGGGGTCGCGCTGGTTCAAGTCGCGGGAAGTTACCTCGCCCATCGCCAAAACCAACGGCTGCTGCACCTTGCTGGTCTTTATCCCGGCATTGCTCGGGTTGCTGCCCTGGCACGCGCGCTGGCTGCACGCTGTCCCCGTCGAAGGATTGACGGGACGCATCCTCAGCGACGTACTCACCCGTTACTTTAACGTTGCCGGCGCATATATCTTGTGTGCTTGCGTTATCTCCGTTGCTCTTTACCTGACCACGGCCTTCTCTCTCAGCGGCGCCCAGGTCTGGCTGGCTACGCGTTTTTCTTTTGTTATCGCTGCCTGGAACCGCTTTGTGGATTGGCGCGCGGCCCGCGCCAAAGCGCGTGCCCAGCGCCAGCAGGAAAAACTGCGCAATGTGAAGCCCGTGGTCACGACCCAGGTTGTACCTGCCCGCCGGCCTGCCCCGGTGGTCGCCACTCCTGCGCAGATGAACTACGAAAGAGCGTCCTATGAAAAAACCGGTGTGGAACGCGTGGCCGAAGAGGCCGCTGGCCGGACAAGCGCAAATACCGGGATTGCTGCCCGAAGTGCCACCAGCCCTATCGCACCTTCCAAGGCTCCCCAATCTTCCGAATGGGATGTGGAAGTGGGCAAGCGCGCCGACAGCGAATCGAAACCCAAGACCACCATGCCCAAGATCGCGGGTGGCTACAAGCTGCCGGCGAGTTCCCTGCTGCATCGGAAGGGCCTGGCGCAAGACCTGCTCGACAAGTTCGGCGAGTTCGATATCACCGGACAAATTACGCACATCAATCCCGGCCCGGTAGTCACTACCTACGAGTTCAAGCCCGAAGCTGGCATTAAATACAACCGCATTACCGGCATGACTGAAGATCTCTGTCTTGGCTTGCGCGCGGAAAGCATTCTCATCGAGCGCATGCCCGGCAAAGCAACGGTAGGCATTCAGGTGCCCAACCGCGAGCGCGAGACCATCTGGCTGCGCGAAGTCATCGAATCCAGCGAATATATTGGCTCCAAGTCTAGGCTTACGCTGGCCATGGGCAAAGACATCAACGGACGCATCGTGACCGCCGACCTCGCCACTATGCCGCACCTGCTTATTGCCGGCTCTACGGGTACGGGCAAGAGCGTGGCCATCAATGCCATGATCATGTCGATCCTGTACAAGTCGACGCCTGACCAGGTGCGCCTGATCTTGGTGGATCCCAAGCGACTGGAGCTGGGCAACTACGAAGGCGTGCCCCATCTGTTCACGCCCATCATC
>QIAW01000292.1:4407-7477 GCA_003225655.1 Acidobacteriota bacterium | reverse complement strand
TTTGCCGTGCGAAGCGAATTTCTTGCTTGCTACCCGGTGCAAAAAGTAGGTAGTTCGATCCATCAGGAACTATGGATTCCAGCAGAGGACCTCGCCGCGATGAACCGGAACATCGTGGGAAGAATCGAAGTCATCGCCGACTTCAGAGCGTGAATATTTTTAGCGCAGAGGCAGGCTAACCTGCCTGTCCTTACGCATGGCCTGATTGCTGACAAGGTCTCCTACACAATCCCTGGTATCCACCGCCAGCGTACGCGCTGCATATAAGCCGCGTACTCAGGATCGGCGCGCAAAAAGTTCTCTTCCACAACGCTCTTGATCATGAACAAGACGATGCCGATGGAAAAAAGCACAACGTTCAGCGGCGAATAAGAACGTAGCATCAGGGAAAATATCGCCACGAAGCCGCCGGCATAAATCGGATGGCGCACCACGTCATAGATACCGCCGGTTACGATTCGGCGCTGCGCCGGCACAAAGCCGATGTTCCGGCCCAGCTTCACACGCGCGATAATCACGATGACCAGCCCGAAAAGCGAAATAAGGGCGGTGATGCTGCGCGGCAACAGCGGCCGTCCCACTGCTGTGATGCCGGTGATCAGCATGCTCCAGTAAGTGGCCACAAAGGCCAGCAGCCAGAAGAGCGGATTGGGCGTTACCCGCACCGGTGGTCGGCGAAACGCCATGGGAACCACCAGAAACAAAAGATAGACCGCCAGCACCATCCGTGAAGGGTCAAATCCGTTTTGCCGATAACGATAATAGAGCTGCCACAGAAACGGCAGACACGCGATCACGGCGATGGTTCGGTCAACAGCCGGGGTCATGAGAAAAGAAAGCTTGGCTGGAATGGAAGGTTCCGGAGCGGCTTTGGATTCCTGTTCCGGCTGCTCAATTTCAATCTGCTTTGCGAAAGTCATATGCAACTCCTTGCGGTCGTTACTTGCCGACTATCCTCAGGCCTGACGCAACGTCAGGGTCAAGCGAAAATTCTCAAGATGGCAAGAAATCTCTCCGCCGCGGATTCACGCGGAGCAGCGCTGATCTGACCGTATTGTTGTCCCGGATTTACACGCGTTAGCACGGATTTTCTAATTCTGATCTGGTTTTCTCCGTGTCTCCGCGCCTCCGTGGTGAATTTTATTTTGGTGGCTATCGTGCTGCCGCGGCGTTTTTACCTCTTATTGACGCTTACAAAAAGCGCTCACTATACTTGGTGACATGGCGCTTTCCACCCTGATCGTCGATGACGAACAGCTTGCCCGTGACGAGCTGGCCTATCTGCTCAAGTCCGTGGGAGACGTGGAAGTTATCGGCCAGGGCAAGAATGGGGTAGAGGCGGTGAACCTTATCAAGGAACACACGCCCGATCTTGTTTTTCTCGACGTGCAGATGCCTGGTCTCGACGGCTTTGGCGTCATCAAAAGGCTGATTGATAAGAAAGTCGCGCTGCCCCAGATCGTTTTTGCTACCGCCTTCGATCAATACGCGGTGAAGGCCTTCGAAGTGAATGCTGTGGACTACCTGCTGAAGCCCTTCGACAAAAAACGGGTGGCAATGGCGGTTCAGAAGGCCAGGAAAAACCTGCAATCCGATCCGCCGCTGAACCCGAGCAGCACACTGGATTCGCTGGTCAAGATGCTGGAAGCGCAGATACCGCAGAACCAGGTATCCAAAATCATGTTGCGCAGCGCCGGCCGCATGATCCTGGTGGACCAGAAAGACATCTGCTTTGCCGCGATCGAAGACGGGGTCATCACGGTTGTGACCGCAAACGTCGAGGGCCACTCCAACTGCCGCACGCTGGAAGAGCTGCTCGAGTCATTGGACGGCAACCTGTTCTGGCGGGCGCACCGCTCCTATCTGGTGAATGTGAATCGCATCCGCGAGGTTGTGCCCTGGTTCAAGAGCTCTTACCAGGTCAAGATGGATGACAAAAAGCAGACCGAGATTCCCGTCAGCCGCGCCCAGACCAAAAGGCTCAGAGAGCTGTTTAAGCTGTAGTAGAAACTCCTCTCAGCCGAGTCGTCCCGGCTTATCGGCGCGCTTTGACACTCTTACCTCTCCGTGATACTGTCGCCCCAATATCCCCCAAATTGAGAGGATGCTGTGGAAACTTACTACAAGCATTCAGGAAAAGTTCCGGCGATAGGAGTCTTGTTCGGATTCCTCGCCGGTGTTCTGGTTTCTATTCCTGCGTCTTACCTTTACGATTACGGCATTATCGAGATCACCACTGACAAACTGAGATTTATCTGCACCATTGCCTTTGGCGCGCTGGTGGGCCTGGCCGCCGGTATGGGAATGTTTTGGGGCAAGGTGCGCAACAATCTGGTTGCCGCAACGGTTGGCGCTGCAACATCTTTGGCAGCGCTGTACATCAGTTGGGGAGTCTGGCTCATCGATATCTACGACCGCGGTCGCTGGATTTCCAATCCTTCGCGCTTGCTCATGCATCCCGGCTTCATGTGGCAGGTGATCCTGCAGACCAACTCCACCGGCACCTGGGCGATGGAGCACGAATCGCCTACAGCGGGCGCCATGCTGTGGCTGGTGTGGCTGACCGAGGCGCTTTTCATTGTCGGGTTCGGAATGCTGGTTGCATTCGCTTTGATAAAACGGCAGCCGTTTTGCGAGCAGTGCGATAGCTGGTGCTCGAAGATAGAGAAAATCTATTATGCGCCAACCATGCAGCCGGCCGATTTAAAGACCAAGCTGCAGAACCGGCAGTTCGAATGCCTGCCGGCCCTGGGACAGGGAAGCGCCAAAGCAGCGCATTTTCGAGTTGTCCTCCATAGCTGTCCCACCTGTGGAACGTTGAATACCATGACCCTGATGAAAACTTTTCCCAAAGACCAAAAAACTTTGATTGACAAGCTTCTGCTCTCAGCTTCGGAAGCCGAATCGATAAGGCATGCCCGGCCCGCGCAAGCCATCGCGGCAGGGACAAAATAAATCGCAGCTTTAAAATCGAATGCCGGGTAGAGACGTAGCATGCTACGTCTCTATTGGAAGGGTTGATGTGTGTCCGGGGCTTCTGGGCTGAGATTTAAACAAATCCCAGGAAATT
>QIAW01000292.1:0-4388 GCA_003225655.1 Acidobacteriota bacterium | reverse complement strand
ACGCGGCGAAAGTCGGTAGTCACGGCCAGGTCGCGGCCTTCCCAGAGACGGTCGTTGTCGAGACCAGGCCACTTGCCATAGACCTTGCCACCTTTTACCGGGCCGCCGAGGACGAACATGACGTTGGCATGTCCGTGGTCGGTGCCACGGTTTCCATTTTCGCGCGCGGTGCGGCCAAATTCCGACATGGTTATGACGACGGTATCTTCGGCCATATCGCCCAAGTCGGTCCAGAAGGCAGCAATCGACTGGCAGAAGTCGCGCAGAATGTTGGTAAGCTGCGGAATCTCGTACACATGATGGTCCCAGCCGCCGATGTCGGTGAATGCCACCTCCACGCCCAGGTTGGCTTTCAGGAGCTGAGCGGTCTGGCGCAGGCGGTCGCCAAAGACTCCACGCGGATAGTTGGCGCCCGGCGCCGGCTGATACTTGGTGGGATCAGCGGCCTTCAGCATCTTCACCGCCTCAAAAGTTTCGTTGCCGGTGCCATGAAGGACGGTGTCAACCGATTGTGAGTACATGGATTCGAAGGTATTGCCCAGGGCCGCGGCGTTGGGATTGCGTCCGCCCACGCCAAAGTCGTTGACGTTGTTGATGGCTACGGCGGGAACGGTGCCCGAGAGAATGCGCGGCAGGGAATTGCCCAGGGCTACGGCAGAGAAGGGCGAATTCTTTTCCTTCCTGGCAGCGGCAGCCGCCAGCTCTTCGTGCAGGCAGCGGTTGAGCCAGCCATCTTCGGTGGCTTTGAAGCCGGGTGTGCCTGATTCCATGTAATCTTGCGCGTCAAAGTGAGAGCGGGTTTCATCGGGCGAGCCGGAGGCGTGCACAATGGCCAGATGTTTCTGCTCCCACAGCGGCTTAAATGCGGCCATTGACGGATTGAGTCCAAAGAAGCCGTCGAGGTCAATGGCGGCCGCATCCACGCCATTCTGCGGACGCGGGATGGCGATGGTGGGGCGCATGGAATAGTAGTTGCGCTCCCCGTGCGGCACCACGATGTTCAAACCATCGGCGGCGCCGCGCTGGAAGATCACCACGAACTTCTTCTTGCCCCGTGAACCGCTTTCGGCGCCATAGACAGCGCGTGCCAGGAATGAAGGTACCGCTGTGGTTGCCACCATGGCCAGAGCGCTGTTGCGCAGGAAAACTCGCCGTGTGATTGACATAATGACCTCGCAATGCTGCTAGCGTGCTGCCAGCTAAAAATTTCTAATACTCAAATCGCAATTCGTAAATCGTACTTCCCACTTCCTCTTATCGCCGTTGAAACTCCGGCGACCCCAGAATGAGTCCGGCGATGGCCCCAAGATTCGGTGGCCGCGCGGGATCATCCAACTGGCGGCCGCTTACCGTGGGATCGCTTAACTGCTTGCTGATGGTCTGATGGGTCTGGGCAGAGACGTCCCCATCCAGCAGCGCCTGCTCCAGGACTGCCTGTGCGGCGGAAGCATCCGTTGGAGCGGTCCCATTGAAGATGCGCTGCGGGTCTATCTGAACGCCATTCAACCGGCCGCTGCCCAGGGCCAGGGCAAAATTCATGCGATCGAGCAGCGCTGCTGAATTGACCCAGGTCTCCTGTTTCATAGAATATCCCGTGGGCGGCTGCATGCCATAAAGCGGCATGCCCATGCGGTTGAGGTTCTGCGCCAGGGGCAGCGCGTTATTCACATCCGCATTGGTGGCGCGAATGGCTGAGACCACGAACTCCAGCGGCGTTTTCACTTTGGCGCGGTATGAATCTGCCGCCCAGAACTCAGGCGATTTAAAGAGCGTGCGCAGCACCTCGCGGATGTCGCCGTCGCTATTGAGGAAGGTCTGCGCCATGCGGTCGACCAGCGCCGGTGAAGGATTATCAGAGACGAAGCGCATGGCCAGCTTGCGCGAGATGAATTTCGCGGTGGCAGGATGCTTGGCCAGCATCTCGATAGCGCGCTCGCCTTCGCGCTTGCCGTCTTCTTTGAAGGTCTCTCCCAGCACGGTCTTAGTGCCGGGCTCGTGCATGCGCTCGTTGAAGGTAAAGTCTCCGCCGCGCTGCGGTTGCTCGATGGTCCAGCCGGTAAGCACCCGGGCCAGTTCGGTCACGTCTTTTTGGGTATATCCGCCATCGACGCCCAGGGTGTGCAGCTCCATGATTTCGCGGGCGTAATTCTCATTCAATCCGCGGCGCTGCCGCTGTTGCTGCTGCTGTTGTTGCTGCTGGTTCTGGTTTTGTCCGCCAAAGTTCACGTTTTGCCGGCGGCGATTGAACCCTTTCTTTCCCGCCCGCTGTCCGCGCTGGGCCACATCGGAGTTTGGCCCTACGCTCTGCCAATTATCCAGGTAGAAGAGCATGGCCGGGCTTTGGGCGGTGGCCATCAGCAGGTCTTTGAATTTGCCGAAGACGCGGGGACGGATTACATCGCGCTCATAGGCGGTGATCATGTAGCGGTCGGGGCCCTTGTTGACGAAGACATTAAAGTGGTTGAACCAGAAGTCGGTCATCACCTCTTCGAGCTGCCGCTCGCTGTACGCGGCGTGGAAAATCTTGCCTTGCTGCAGCTCGATCTGTACAAGCTGCTGCGGATTGTTCATGGCAATCAGCGTCTCCCGCTGCTGTGGAGTAAGGTCGTTCAGCATCTGCTGCCGGTCTTCGTTCTTGAGGTTGCCGGCCATGGCCCGGCGCTCTTCAGGCGAGAGCTTCATAATGGCTTCATAGCGCTGGTCGGGAGGAAGATCGAGAATCTCCTGCGCCTTTAGCTCGGCGTACATGCGCTCCTCATGCCGCTGCTGCTTTTCTTTCTGCATGGCGGGGTCATCGCCATTGTTATTCGCACTGTTTCCCGCTCCCGCCTTCATGTTTGCATCCATGTTCGGGTCTTGCTGTTTCCCGCTCCCGCCTTCATGTTTGCATCCATGTTCGGGTCTTGTGCCTGCTGGCTTTGTGCCGGCTGGGAATTGTCTTGCTTGGAGGCGGCCTTTTCTTCTTTGTTTTCCTTGCGGTTCTGATACATCTCGAGAGCGCGCTGATAGATGGCCCGCTTGGCGGGGTCTGAGGGCATCTGCATTCTTCCATCGGCAATCGCCCGTAGGACCTGGGGCGGAGGGAAGCTCTCTACAATGTTCTGGGTGCTCATGTGTAGAGTGAGCAGTGGCGCCAGCCGCGCCTCCAGGGCCGAGTTGTCAATCTTGTCGGGATGGAGCTGCTGCTCAATCCACTTATCCACGCCCATCTTGCTCACCATCTCCATATCGCCAGGCCGTGGCCCAAAGGTCAGGCGGTTCAGGGCATGCAGCGCCCGCTTTTCTTCATCCATCTGCGGTATGGCCGCTGCCGCGCTGGATTGCGCTGAGGCTTTGTTCGATTTCTTTTTCTTGTCGGCGCCGATGAGCAGAGAAGCACCTAAACTCAGCGCCAACATCATGAGCACAAGGCCGAATTTCGCGGTGGGAGAACGATGTGGCATGGGGCACCTCTTCGGTTACGGCTTCGGTTCAGGTTCCGTCTTGACGGAACTCTATCTCAGCTTAAAACCCAGCGAAAGTGAAAAGTTCCGGAACTGCCACTACTTAAACTTTCTTCACAATCCTGCATGCAGTCAGTATTTCCTGATTTATCAATGTCTTAGGGGAACCAGCCGGCAACCCTCCGACCCAATTTCGGTTGACAGCGGTGCTGGTTCTGCAATAATACGCCACTTTCACCTTCACAAGAGCAAGCGCAGATGACCGGCAAGAGCGAGCGCCGCAACCGCGCAAAGCAGCGCGAGGGCCAGGCAACCAAGCGGGTGGAAGCGTTGCGAAGCCCTCTCTAAAAGGAGAGACTCATGATGAGCAGCTACCGTTTCATTTTATGTGGACTGGTTTTGGGGTTGTTTCCCGGTCTTGCCGTTTCCCAGGAAGCATGCACGAAAGCGGGTTCGCAAGACCATCAGGTGCCGAACTTTCGCGTAGCGGCCACATGCAACGTGGATGAAGGCAAGGCGGTGATCATCGACACCCTGCTCGCGCAGGCGGAGTCGGAGCGCAAGACCAAGTGTCCGGCATGCAAATGCCAGTTTGCCCAGCCCTCGGTATGCACCACGGCAATTCTCGATTGGCAGTTGCTCGACGCCAGACTCCAGATCACTCCCATTCGCCGCAGCCAGTGCAAATCCGGTGTTGGCTGGCTGGTGGTGCTGACCGGCAAGGGATCCAACGACCGCTTCAGGTCAGCCTGTAACTGCGTACCACAGTAATCACTTAGAAGCTGTTTCATAACTAGTTTTCGGAAGGGCACGGCTTCTAGCCGTGCCGTTAAGAGCCTATAAAATGCGGGCTTTCAGCCCCTGAGGTTTTCAAATTCCGCTGACCTCAAGGGTATGAAACAGCTTCTACGCAATAAGGCTTGTTAGCGAAGAGCCAAAGAGCGA
>QIAW01000035.1 GCA_003225655.1 Acidobacteriota bacterium | reverse complement strand
GCTTCACTTTATTGCTGTTAGACTGAAGTAAGTTCTTTGAGCATAGCTTCAACCATTCCGAAGGGGGCGTCACGGCTTCGACGGAAATGCGTGAGGTAAAGAGGCATACCGGGGTGCACACACCCGTAATCGCGTGCAAAAACATAGTTGCCAATCAACAGATGGCATACGCTGCTTAATTAATTAAGTAGCCGCTCTCTTCCGCTTTGTCCGTGGGCGGGAGCAGGGCGTCGCACAGCGGACTGGCTTTTGCCGCGTGTCTGGGTGGCGAAGGCGAGACTTACAGGTGCCTTTGTAGGGCAAGAACATTTTTATCTTCAGCGGTTTGAGCGCGGCTTTGTAGAACTCAAGTGAGCGCTCGACGCCGCTCACGGTCAGAATTATATGATCCAGCATGTTTTCCTCTCTCGTAGCTCTACAAATTCGGGCAACCTCCGCCCGATGAGCTTCGTCTTTAAAGCACAAGTTTCTCTACGACAGCTTCCGCGTTTGGTGACCATGCAGGTGAATCCATCCATACGAAGTGAGTTGGTAAGGTAAGAATGATTGGTAAGAATCATTCCGCATAACTCCTGGGAGCGGCCCTCATCGTGGTTCCAAGCCTTCGTCCAGAATGTACTCGAGGCTTGGCTCAATGACAACTGATCTCCCTTTTCCTTCCCATAGCCTTAATGCCGGGGATTCCCGTATAGTTTAGCTATGCTCGTGACTCGTTCGAGCATGCGAAAACAATTTCTTCACAGTGCCCCTCAAATGGCTGGCCGATCAGCGACTCCGACAATCGACGAGTACCTCCGCAAGAGATTGATGCCGGTAGAGGGCGCGATCCCGCGCCTGGCTGGAATCGAAATGTACGGCAATTCCCTTCCCGCGGGACAAGTGGGTGGCGATCTCTTCGAGTACATCAACTTCCAACAGCGCTACAACATCGATGCGCGCATAGCACGCGCTCACAGGCTTGCGAGCGAATACCTGGAGCCTCTTCCTGAAGGTATGCATCCAAGAAACGAAGTTGACCTGCATGTGCAGTGGATGGAATCGAAGCCAGACTACACTGCCGTCGACACGGCCCAGTACAGAAAAGCGAAATGCACAGAACAACGGAGAATTGCAGAAAACCTGCGCGAACTTTATACGACCGCCGGAGTGCTGCTGGTGGATGCCGAAGGACACGGAATTATCGCGGCTAAGATCGCGTCAACTGTACACGACACGTTCCATGCACTCATGCTTTCAGAGCTAGACAGAAACGGCAAGACAACAACGGATTTGATTGAAAAAATCAACCTGAGGCTCGCACAGTCGGTCACGGCAAGGAACGCTCTGGGAGGAAGCACCGATGCTTCACGTGAAATTGCGACCATGCTGTATGGGGAGATCAACCCTGATGGAGACTTCCGTTTTGTCAACTTCGGGCACCCCCCGCCGCTGGTCTTCTCGGTCGAATACGGCAAGTTTGTGGAGATGGATAAGGACCGTATGGTGCATTTCTTTTCTCTCGGACTCGAAATTCCAGAAGACAATCCTGATCGAAGCAAGTATGTCTCCATCCAACTGAGAAAGAGACAACTGGACTTCTCCGATGTAGGAGAGATTACACTTATGGGCCGAGGAGACATCCTGTTTCTTTATACAGATGGCGTCTATGACGGCAGCGATGAGCAGGACAGACATGAAATAGAGCGAATCATCCGAGAACAAAAACTGGAACCGGTGAAAACCATTTGCGACGCCATCCTGGGATATGCTTTGAAAAAAGACCAATACCTGCTGCAGATCGGCGAGACTGATCGGATCGACGATAAGACAGTATTCATCATTCGACGCGTATGACGATCCGGTCGGAAATGCGTGAGATAAAGAGGCATGCCGGGGTGCACGCTCAGGATTTCTCCTAGCGGCTCAGACGACGCATTGCATTTACTAAATCCGATGGCGGAGGGCGGCTTCCTGATATCGCTTGCTTCACGATCAGGTCAAGGAGCGGGTGAATCGGCTTGTTGGCTGGTATCTCGACCGCAACCAGGCTCGATTCAACCAAGGCTGGCTTATTTGTTTATTGCTGAGAGGTTTTGGGCAAGGGCAGCGAAGCCTGGCCGAACACATATCGCCATCCGGCGGGAGTGCGCACATAGGTGTCACTAAACCAAAGCGTATATTCAAATGGCTTTCCGTTCTCCGTGCCTCTCGCCAATAACTTAGCTGTGACAACCGCCGTATTCCCCCAAACCCGAACCTTTTGCGCGCTGTCATCCTGACGTTCATAGTGGATCCGTCCACTCTGCGCTTCGTTGAGCAAATCAGCTTTGCTATAGGTTTTGCCGGAGCCGGTGACCAGCACGAAATCGTCGGCCAGAATGCGATCCATGGTAGCTGCATCGTTCTTTTCGACGGCCGCCTGATACTCGGTATCTAACGCAGCGATGATCTTGTCGTCTCTCTTCTCATCACCGGCGGCGGATATGTTTGCACTATTCCTTGTAATGGGCGCAGGCCGGAACATGAGATCAAACCACGGTTTCCAGGTTTTGCCGCCGTCGGTGGAGGTGACCGCAGTCTCATGAACGCCACCGTTCACAGGCTTCCAGTCGCCATGAATGCGCCTCTGTTCCCTACCAGCCGTGCGATCTACGCCGCTTAGGACCATTTCACCAGCCTGGAGGTTGCCTTCAATAACGAGCAACTGGCCACGATTGGTCACCCAGCTCTGGTGCCAAATCTTCCTGGATGCATCGTAAATCGTGAAGCTCTCGCCTTGCAGGCCGCTGGTGTCTTCGTACTGCTCCAGCAGAACGCAGCCATCGAGCACGCGGTCGACGCGGACGCGCGCAACCGGAGTTGAGCCTCCAAAATCAAAGGCGTCCCAATCGCCAATCCAGAAATCAAATTGCCGGTACTCGTTCGTGGCACAAGCGGCTGGTTTCCGAGACTCCGCCGCAGAGACGGAAACTGTGGCCATGCACTCTATCCCAACGAAAAGCACCCATATGGAAACAGCCGTCAACCTGTGGGT
>QIAW01000291.1:3088-10404 GCA_003225655.1 Acidobacteriota bacterium | reverse complement strand
AGTGTCAACTGGTTTGTGGATAACGCCGCGGGCGGCAACAGCGCCGTAGGAACAATAGACGCCTCCGGCCATTACACTGCGCCAGCGGCCGCCGCCAACCACACGGTGACTGCGGTGAGTGTCGCTGATGCCACAAAAAGCGGAAGCGCCCAGGTCACGGTGGCGCGTTCGGTCAAGGTCACAATTACACCCACCTCAGCAATCGTGCCGGCGAAAGGAACGCAGCAATTTGCGGCCAACGTAACTCCAGTGCCCAATCTGGGAATTACATGGTCGGTCGATGGCACCGCGGGCGGAAGCAGCACTGCAGGAACCATTGATGCAAATGGTCTTTATACCGCGCCTTCCACTTTCGGAACTCATACGGTGACTGCCACCAGCAAAGATGATCCCGGTCAGAGTGCGAGTGCGCAGGTCACAGTTCCAGGCGGGATGGCAATTTCGCCTCTGAAAGCCAGGGTACCTGAAGGTGGAACGCAGCAATTCACGGTCACGGTCACTGATCCTGCTTTGCTTCCCGTGACTTGGTCGGCGGATGGCACAACCGGAGGCAGCAGTAGCTCGGGGACAATCACAAGCACACCGCCTCTGACACCGCCCCCACCAATGCAGGCACTCACACAATCGGGGCTGCAAGTGTCTCGAGTCCCAGCACAACCACGACGGCCCAAGTCACGGTGATTGCGCTGAACGCGAGTTCGGCTGCCGTGCTTACGTATCACAATGATGATCAGCGGACCGGGCTCAACCCCAACGAAACTACTCTCAACCCTACGAATGTCAATGCGGCAACATTCGGAAAGCTGTTCTCATATCCAGTGGATGGCCAACTCTACGCCCAGCCGCTATATGTCCCGGCTCTTGCCGGCATTGCTGGCGGCACTCACAATGTGGTTTTTGCCGCGACCGAACACAACACTGTCTATGCTTTTGACGCCGACGGGCTGAGTACAGTGCCGCTATGGCAAAAAAACCTCGGACCGGCGACTCCGTCTAAAGACGCAGAAGGCATAAGTCCTGAATTGGGCATTACTGGCACACCGGTGATTGATATCAACACCAGCACCTTGTATGTGGTGAGCGACAACAATCATGTCTTCAGGTTACATGCTCTCGATCTGCATGATGGCTCAGAGAAATTCGGCGGACCGGTGCAGGTAACCGCCACCGTCCCGGGGACCGGCGCCGATAGCTTCAACGGCAACATCACTCTCGAAGGAAGCTGCTATCAGCGGCCCGCGCTGGCGCTCGTCAATAACGTAGTCTTCATTGCATTCGGCCACTGTAATCACGGATGGGTGCTGGGCCATGCTGCCGATTCATTGCGGCTCGTAAGCAAGTTCAATACAACGCCCAACGGCGCCGGCGGCGCCATCTGGATGAGCGGCGGCGGCCCGGCAAGCGACGGCGCAGGAAATCTCTACTTAATAACCGGGGTCGATAGCGGTGATCCGGCCTCTGGCTTCAACGACGCCTTCTTGAAGCTGAATGCCGCAGATCTTTCCGTTATGGATTCTTTCACTCCTTCGAATGAGTCATTCCTGCGGGCCAATGACGCTGACTTGGGCAGCGGAGCGCCCATTGTGCTGCCCGACAACAGTTCAGCCCACCCGCACGAACTCGTGGGCGGGGGAAAAGACGGGCGCGTTTTTCTGCTCGATCGTGACAATATGGGCGGATTTACTCCTCCGACGAATCCGGCGTGCGACAATACTTCGACTCCGCCACCCTCGTGCGACAAGAGCGTGCAAACGCTTCCCGATATAGGCAACGCCCAATTCGACAACCTATTTGACACCCCCGCCTATTGGAATGGATTTGTGTATTTCCATTCCGAAAGCGGCAAGCTTCAGGCATTTCAGTACAACAATGGACTGCTGTCGGGTAGAATGTTCGCAAATACAGCAGATTTCGGAGATCACGGCGCTACTCCTTCCGTTTCCGCAAATGGGAATAGCGGCGGCATCGTTTGGGAGCTGCAGGTTGATGCCTGGCGCACCGGCGGGCCGGCAATCCTGCGCGCCTATGATGCAACCAACGTGGCCACCGAGCTGTACAACAGCAACAAGGCGGCGGGGGCCCGCGATGTAGCCGGTCCGGCGGTCAAGTTCACGGTGCCTACCATTGCCAATGGGCATGTTTACTTCGGCACCGCCAATGCACTTGACGTCTACGGATTGCTGGCACCGTAAAAATCATCAGCAGACTGGCGTGGCAAATTTTTCAAAGTGCCACGCCGGTCAAATCCCCAATTTACGAATCGTCGAGTTGCAATTTTTCCGAGTGCCCTGGAAAAAGAGAAACCTGGAACAATACCTTCAGAACAGCGCCGACTGCTTGCGGCTCAAGGGAATGCCGAAGTGGTCGTAGGCCAGCTTGGTGGCAACACGTCCGCGCGGGGTGCGATCCAGGAATCCAATCTGCATGAGAAACGGCTCATAGATTTCTTCAATGGCCTCGGCCTCTTCGGCCAGGGCTGCGGCCAGCGTGCTCAATCCCACCGGACCACCCTGGTATTTTTCAATGATAATGAGCAGCAGTTTGCGGTCAATTTCATCAAAACCGTGCTGGTCAACTTCCAGCATTTTGAGCGCGGCCTGGGCCGTGGGCAAATCGATTTTTCCATCGCTGCGCACCTGGGCGTAGTCGCGCACCCGGCGCAACAGGCGGTTGGCGATGCGTGGGGTCCCCCGCGCGCGGCCGGCGATTTCAACGGCGGCATCGCGGTCAATGGCGACCTTTAAAATCTCTGCCGAGCGCTCCACCACGAAGCGCAATTCGTCTGTGGTGTAAAAATCCAGCCGTAGCAACAGGCCGAAGCGCGAGCGCAAGGGGGCAGAGAGCAATCCAGCGCGCGTGGTAGCGCCCACAAAGGTAAAAGGATGCACTTCAATGGTATGCGTCCGCGCCGACGGCCCCTGCCCGATAATGATATCGAGCTGATAATCTTCGAGCGCAGAGTAAAGAATTTCTTCCAGCGCCGGCTGCAGGCGGTGGACCTCATCAAAGAACAGCACCTGCCGCTGCCGGACATTGGTGAGCACGGCGGTGAGGTCGCCTTTGATCTGCAGCGCCGGTCCTGAAGTCTGCTGGTAGGCCACACCCAACTCGTTGGCAATGATGGTGGCCAGCGTGGTCTTGCCCAAGCCGGGCGGACCGTAGAGCAGCACGTGGTCCAGCGCGTCGCCCCGCGATTTGGCGGCTTCAATGGCTACTGCCAGGTTTTCTTTTACTTTGGTTTGACCCACGAACTCGCGCAGGAACTTGGGGCGCAGCTTGAGCTCAAAAGAGGCATCGTCCTCCACCTGGGCCGCGGAGACGATGCGCCGCGCCGGCTCAGGCTTGCTCTGGGAATTGGGAGTCGAAGTTGCCACGCCTGCTGCGCAGTGTACCACCAAAATTCTATTGGGAGATTGAGCCATCGAATCATTTTGTCATTGGACAATTGAGCCAGAGTTTATTGGCGTAATTGTAATGCTTTTGGCACACATTGGACTCAGCAGGCATTCTCGTATTTATTTAAAGCCACAATTCGCGCAAGCGCTTCAAACGCAGACAACTTCTGCTCTGGCCGCTCCATCTTCCATTCGGGAGGAGATTTTATGCCGATTCTCGATCAAGCCGCCAAATTCGCCGCTAACCGCATGCCCAAGGTCATCAACCCCACCGCCCACGCCGTCATCGACTATGCCACCGCCGCTACTTTTTTGGGCATGGCAGGCCTGTTCTGGAAGAGGAACAAAAGAGCAGCCGTGGCCAGCCTTGTCTGCGGGGCAACCGAGGTGCTGACGGCCATGCTGACCGACTATCCGGGCGGAGTGATGAAGCAGCTCAGCTTTGAAACTCACGGCTCCATAGATTTCGGCATGGCGGGGCTGGTCGCCGGTCTTCCCGACATGATGCGCTTTTCGGGTGAGCCGGAGTCCCGTTTCTTCCGCGTGCAAGGACTGGCGATTGCCGCGGTGACCGGTCTGACGGATTTTACCGGCACCGGAAAGCCAGGACAGGAGCAGGTGGACGAGCGGGTGGCGTAAAAGCAGTTGTCAGCTCCGGGTTGCCAGTTGCCAGTTTTCCAGGACATGCCACGATATATCTGGATCTTAAATCTTCGCGAGACTGTGAGTACCCCTTCTGGCTTCGCTCTATTTTGACCATAGGAACCAGAAGAAGAAATTGATCGGTGTTAATCCGTGCAAATCCCTGGCTAAGTTTTGACATTCGCGACTGAGAACTGAGGACTATTTTGGGTAGTACTGGCAACTGGCAACCGGGAACTGCTTTTAAGGTTTTTCTCGCGGCATGCCCACTTCCGCCAGAATATCTTGCTTGATGCAAGCGCCATTTTCGTAAACGGCGTGGATCAGCCGCACGCGGCTAGAGTAGCCATAGGCGACGGCGGAGGCGACCTCGAAATCCGCGTAAGCAGATGACATCTCCCAACGCTTGCCGCGCAAAACCCAGATTTCATACTGCTCAAAGTGCATGGCGCTCATCCAAGTGTACATGCTTATGGACCAGGCAAATTACAAGCCGGTTGCACTCTGACGTAAGCGTTATTAAGAAAAGAGTTTCCACCACAGCAGCAACAGCCCTGCCGCTGCCAGTGCTCCGGAGGCGGCGCCGGCCCAGAAGTTCTGGCTGGCGGTATTGGTCGTGCGCATGATGCGCCGGTCGTTGGAGAGCAGCAGAATGAAGACGAGAATCGGGGCGCTCAAAATACCGGCGAGCACCTGCGACCCGTAGATCGCTTTCACCGGATTAATGGGAAAAAAATTCGCCGCCGCGGCCAGAAATATGACGGCTGAGATCAAGACGTAAAAGCGTTTGGCCTCCCAGGGGTTCTCGGTCAGTCCGCTCTTCCATCCCATGGCATCGGCGGTGGCGTAGCACATGGAAGCCACTAGCACCGGCAGGGCCACCAGGCCGGCGCCAATGATGCCCAGAGCGAACAAGACCGGCCCCAGTTGGCCCAGCGGGTCCAATGCCATCGCCGCCTGGCGAAAAGAGATGTTGCTTGCCAGCTTTGCGCCCAGTGGCACGCTTCCCGGATTCAGGGCGGAAGCTGCGGCCACGATCACCGAATAGGAAATCAGCGTAGTGACGAATGTGCCTGCGCGATGCGCGGCACTGTGCGATTCCATGACCGTTACGGCAGTTTGCTCGCGTCGCGAACTGGTCTGCCAGATCAGGACGTAGGGTGTGAGCAATGAGCCAAAAAGGGCGACTATCGTCATGGCGTAGCCGGGGTCACGCGCCACGTGCGGCACAAACGTGTGCACCAGGATCTGCTTGAGTGGCGGGGCCGCCAGCAGCGCCGAGGCGAGGTAGGCGAACAAGGGTAAAGAAAGCCAGACCAGCACGCGCGTAACCTTGTTGTAGTTGTGAAAGATGAGGATAAACCACACGGAGAATGCGGCCCCGGCGATAAACAGGATGCGCCGCTGTTCGAGCAGGATCCCCAGGCCCGCGGTCACCGCCATGAGGTCGGCGACGATCATCGCCATATTAATGATGATCACCACGCCCGCGCAGCCTATTGCCGCTGCTCTTCCGTAGTGCGAGCGCAGAAGGTCCACGAGTCCCTGGCGGGTTTCCTGGCCGATGCGGGCAGAGACAGCAAAGACGGAAAGCAGAAAGGGAACACACAGAACCACCACCCAGAGCAGCGCGTACCCATAGGCAGCGGCCGCCACCGTGGCAGTGAGCACCAGCGAGGGATCGAGGTCGGTAGCGCCGGCGGCAAATCCGGAGGCCACGCGCCGAAGGAAGTTTTGGAGCCGGCGATTTGGTCCGGCGGCTGCGGCGCCGGCCGCCGGAGACCTGGGCCAGCGCAGAACTTTCCCCCGGTCCTCCGAACTTCCCGGGCGCGGCGGGCGCTTAAGGAATCTTGGGAAGATCACGCTTGAGGTCCCGTTCGATCTTTTTCTCGTGCCATAGCCGCAACGGCCGCGAATAGGTGATGATGCCGAAGGCGGCGATGGCAGCCAGCAGAAGTCCGCTGCTGATGCCCAAAAAGACCACTGGGGCCTTGGTCTCGGCAATGCGCGCCAGAGCATTCGCATTTTGCGGCGTGAGCAGCAGGGCGAAGGCCAGCAAGAACATGCCCAATCCCGCGAGCAGCGAGGTCACGTTTTTCGCCCAGCGTCCGCGCGCGTGATACTCGGCAAACAGGCGCATGCCATAGATCACCAGCGCCGCAATGACAAAGAAGTTCGCTACCAAAGCAATACTAGAGTTCAGTGACATTCGTAGTGTAGGACGCGGCAGAATTGCTGCAGGTTGGAAAGCCACAAGCAAAAACGTGGTGCGATCAACAACAACACTATTGCTTTATCTTATTTATTTTGTTTGTACGATGGGCCGGCCATTGGTGTTCTGAATGTTCCGGGCGTTGGGGAACGGATAACGCCTTTCGAATTGTCTAAGCTGTTCTGCGGAAAAGCGAATAGGTGTCTTCAATACGTAAAACGTCACGTTCTCGCCACACGCGGGGGTGGTTAGTGATCCCCCGTAACGGAAGTAATTATGGTTCTCGGGAAAGCTGCCCTCAGGCAACAGGTCCGCAGCGTTTATATCAACTCCCTCGGGGACATTCTGAAAGCCATTCGGAGGAGGAAAATATCGGATCAACTTATTGACCAGGGCCTCTGTTTTTGGGGCCGGGATACCCTCCTCGACCAAAACTGAGACAGCTACATATGCGGTTGCGCCGGCATTTGCGTGTACCAGGTGTATGACCATGGCGGCCCGGTGGTTATTGATCGCTTCCTCACTGGGCCGATGGAAATGAAACTCCACCAGCGTAAATGGTTCCTTTCCAATTGTGATTGAGCTCTCTCCTTTTTTGTAATCAACCTTTAAGGTGTGGACATTTTCACTGGTTACCAGCTTCGTGGCTTTATATCCGGAGAAGTTGATGCTGGGCAAAGAACCATCGGGCCGCGCGGCCTTCGTATTAATGTTGATGGGAGCTTGCAGCTTGCTGGTATCGAGATTGCATGCCCCACACCAATGGCTTTGTCCCAGTGGACCGTTGTCATAAGTAAATGGCTCCTTCGCGCATTCGGAGACGTCTGCTTGTGCCTTATTGGCGGAAGTAGACGATGCAGAGTCTGATTGAGCATTCGTAACAGGAGGAGTCGCCCGGCATACAGTGAGAGAAAAGGAAATACTGGAAACCAGAGCTAATAGAAGGCGCAGTGTTCGATTACGGTTCATGTTCTTAATTTCCTTTTGGCTCAACGAAATCAATAAAAAAGGGCAAGAGTAGCTTCGCCCAGCAACACCTTGCCGTGGCCTGGATCCAGAAAAATGCA
>QIAW01000291.1:0-2841 GCA_003225655.1 Acidobacteriota bacterium | reverse complement strand
TACCCAGCGAACCCACTTGGATTCTTCATTCACCACGAAGAGCAAATACGTCGAAGTTGCCGCTCAAACCAGGCGGGATGGCCATGCCCTGGAGCACCAGCACGACCGGCGAATTTGCGCGCAATTCTTTTATGACGGTCTCTCGTACCTGCTCGCTGACTTTCAGGAATGGACCAGGATCGGGCCCAGGACCGCAGCAGATCAGCTCGCATTCCAAGATCAGCAGCAGTGGCGGGATCCGGAATATGGGGCCTTTGTAGATGTAGCGCAGGTTGTTCTGGTGGTCGAGTACGTCGGCGGCGCTGATGGAAACTACCTGCTGGTTCTCGTCGTAGAACGACCAGCGCAAATTGAGGAAGCCTGCATTCGTTGGGTTGCGGTAGGCGTTCGGAGGAAGACCGCCGCCACCGGCGAGATCGTTCCAGCCGCTCCATAGCTTGTCGATGTTGCAATGATGGGCGAAGAACAGCGGATCACGGGCGGCGTATCCCAGACTTCCCATATCATGGCGCAGTGGTGGGGGTTGTCCTACATCCACATGGATCGTGCCGTGCGGGTCAGCCTCCAAAGCTCCGTTGCTAAAAGAGTTCCCACCAAACGAGTCAAAATCCGTAAGACCGTAGAGCGTGCTGATACGCGCGCTTGTGCCGTCGGAGACCGGCAGGCTTCCTCCTCCCGCCAGCGCGGACCTGCGATTGCCGTCCCACAGCGAGTTGCTAGCATCTCCGGGCGTCGCGTAAGAGGGCGGCAGCGGGCGTATGTTCTCCCAATCCCAGTAGGGCAGGCGAAAATGAGCCAAGTCGCCGGCCAGCGAACCCAGGATCCGCTCGTAGTAGTAAAGATAGGCGCGATGCCAGGGAAAGAAGCTCCACGAACCATGGATGTCGGTCGGCGAGTTGTTGCACGAAGCGCAGAACAGAGCGTGCATGTCGGCCTGAATGATCCAGGTTCGCTTGTCACTTGCTGGCAAAGCCCGCAGCGCAGCATATGCGCTCCTGAGCTGAGTGAGTTCAGCCGCTGAAAGAAAGGCGATCGATTTTCGCAGCACAATCGGCCGCGTGTCGCTGCCCAGAGCGAATGGCGTTCCGCCGCTGGGCGGAGTGGGGCAGTTAGGTGGGTCCTGCGCGAATGCAGCAAGTGTGGTGAAGGCGCTGCTGCCGCCGAGAACTGCGCCTCCCGCCAGAGACGCAGCACCTTTCAGAAAGCGGCGCCGATTGGGGCCGCTGGTCGAGTCGCGTTTCATATTGAATCCTCCGAAGCAACTTCTTCCTGTACATTGGACTTCAACCTGATTGTGCGGTCAGACTGTACCACCGGCCGAGCTTCTTCGTTCATTATTTAAAGATAAAAAAGGGCAAAGAGTAGCCTCGCAAGCAGCCCTTTGCCCAAGCAGAGGAGGGAGAGTACGAATCTCCTCAGTTCACAACGCAGATGAAGGACATCAGGAACAGGGAGGACCTGCACCTGAGAGCTTCCTTTGTAGCCCCATTTTTGGTGCAGTTACAAGAAAATTATCCACCTAGGTAAATTTTTATTCCCAAATAAGGAACGCAGCCCAAAATGACCAGCCTGTGTGCGTGCCCGTAGTTGTGGTCCCACTGTAGTCGTAGTCCAACTGCTGCCTTGCACTTTTGGCCAAGCATACCTCCTGGGCCCCTGTTAGCCTCGACAGAAAGCTCTTATAATCAGAGCATTGCAGGGACGCTATGAAGAAGCAGGTATATGCCGCATGTCCGCACGATTGTCCTGATGCCTGTGGGGTCCTGATCACGGTAGAGACCGAAGGGGCTAATTCCGGCCGCGCTGTCAAAATACAAGGCGATCCCTCGCACCCGGTTACCCGGGGATTTCTTTGCGGCAAAGTCGCCAAATATCTTGACCGGGTATACTCCTCCGAGCGCGTGCTGTATCCCATGCGCCGCAAAAAGAATGTGCCCAAGGGCGGAGGCGGCCGCAATGCCGGCGATTTCGAGCGTATCCCCTGGCCGGCAGCACTCGATGAAATTTACGAACACTTCACTGCTATCAGCCGCGAGTTTGGACCTGAGGCCGTCTTGCCCTATTCCTATGGGGGCACACTGGGCGTTTTGAATAACGCCTCCATGGACCACCGTTTCTTTCATCTTCTGGGAGCATCGCAGTTAGACCGCACCATCTGCGCCAGTGCGGGAGGCGATGCGTTGATTACGGTGGTGGGAAAGAAGCTGGGTACCGAACCCGAGGCCTTTCGCCATTCCAAGTTCATCCTGGCATGGGGCGCAAACATCCACGGCACGAACGTTCACCTTTGGCCATTTATTGAAGAGGCCCGCCGCAACGGCGGCCGGCTGGTGGTCATTGATCCTTACAAAACACGGACGGCCCGCTGTGCCGATTGGTATCTACCCATAAATCCCGGCACAGATGCGGCGTTAGCTTTGGCCATGATGCACGTCATCATCAACGAAAATCGTTACGACGCCGATTATGTCGCCCGCTACACTGCAGGCTTCGATCAGCTCCGCGAGCGCGTGCAGGAGTATACGCCGGAAAAAGTCGCGCAATGGACAGGCATTTCAGCGCAGGATATCCGCAAGCTGGCGCACGAATATGTAGAGGCACGGCCAGCCGTCATCCGCGTCAACTACGGCGTGCAGCGCTCGGAAAATGGAGGCTCGGCGGTCCGCGCTATCGCCATGTTGCCTTGCATTACCGGATCATGGAAAGAAGTTGGCGGCGGATTGCAACTCTCCACCTCCGGCTCCTGGAGCCTGAACAAAGATGCGCTTCTGCGTCCTGACTTGATGCTGCGCTCTCCACTCGGTCGCGCGGCGCGGGTCGTCAATATGTCGGAGCTCGGTC
>QIAW01000290.1:1400-2282 GCA_003225655.1 Acidobacteriota bacterium | reverse complement strand
GGGGATTAACCCCAATGGCTATCCCGGATATCCGGAGTATGTGCCACAAATCTATTTCAACAACTTTGCTATCGGTGCACCCTCTCTGATCACGTTCCAGCCGAATAACACCTACACTGCTTCTGATGGCTTTTCGAAAGTAGTGGGCAAGCACACGCTCAAATTCGGCGGCGAAGCCCGCTACCTGCAAGTGAACGAGCGGAATTTAGCCAGCCAGGACGGAGCGTTCGTCTTCGACGGCACCGTGACCGGCAATGATTTCGCCGACTATTTGATTGGCGCACCCACGGGTGCCGGAGGTGGGTATACCCAGGCAGCGTTACAACTTCTGGATTCGCGCACACGCTATGGCGGCGCATATGGTCAGGACTCGTGGAGGGTAACACCCAACCTAACGCTGAATCTCGGGCTCCGCTGGGAAATGAGCATGCCTTGGTATGACACTCAGGGCAAGATTCAGACCTGGGTGAAGGGAGAGCAGTCAACTGTCTTTCCAAATTCTCCTACGGGGCTCGTATATCCCGGCGACCCGGGCATTCCCAAAACGCTTGCTCCGACCCGGTACAACAACTTCGGCCCGCGCATCGGTCTCGCCTATTCTCCCAGCTTCACCGACGGAATCTTAGGCAAGGTCTTTGGCGGACCGGGCAAAACCAGCATACGTGCCGCATATGGCATTTACTACACATCGGTTGAAGATCTGAACCTGTTTTACGAGGTGGCCGATGCTCCGTTTGGCTTATATTGGACAAGTCCAGGTTCTGTTGACTTCGCGGAGCCTTTCCGAAATCGCCTGGACGGCGGCACAGACGGCGAGGGACAGCGATTCCCGTTCACCGTTCCCACACCTGGTAGCCCGGCAAATAAGACTCTCGATTTTTC
>QIAW01000290.1:0-1383 GCA_003225655.1 Acidobacteriota bacterium | reverse complement strand
AGCGTCAGCTGGATAAAGCGACGGTCTTAACTCTGTCCTACGTAGGTACGGAAGGTCATCGGCTTATCTCGCAGGTGGAGGCTAACCCGGGAAACGCGGCGTTCTGTGAGCAACTCACCGCGCAAGGGTATGCCGATACTTCGAGTGGTTCCACAGGATGTGGGCCGAATGCTGAGCAGGATATGTTTACTCTGGGAGTGAATACGGTTTTCGGCACTAGAAATACTTTTTTGAATCCCAATTACTGCCCCGGAGCCCAGAGTCTCTGTTTTGGCTTCGGCAACACCTTGACCAGTCTGGTTGCGAATTCCGCCTATCACTCTGGACAGGTGACGGTCGAGCGCAGAGCGGGGGATGTAACTTTCCTGGCGGCTTACACGTTGGCGAAAGCCCTCGATAACTCCTCAGGTTTCAATGATCTGATCAATTTCGAGAACGCCAAGGTTAGCCGCGGCCTCTCATCGAGCGACATCCACCAGAACTTCGTGATCAGCTACATTTGGGAGATGCCCTTCAATCGCCTCTTCCACGGTTTGCCAAGGCTGACGAAAGGATGGCAACTGCAGGGCATTACACGTTTCTCCAGCGGCTTCCCGATTCAGATGGGCCAATCGAACCCCGTGTCTGGGCCATTGTGTCCATCGGGGCTGTGCGTGGGAGATGCCTCACTTGTCGGAAGCCCGTCCACTGATATGCCGAATATTGTGGGGCCGGTTCACATCCAGAATCCTCGCGCAACTCCCGGAACGTGGACGTATTTTGATCAGGGCTCATTTACCGCAACTGCCTGTGACCTAGTATCCGGGGTTTTGACTGGTCCTGATTGCGGAAGCTTCGGCACGGCGAACCGCCGATTCTTCCACGGCCCGGGTTTCAACAACACCGATTTGGGAATAACGAAGATCATTCCCGTTACGGAGTCCATGTCTTTCGAGATCCGTGGTGAATTCTTCAACGTATTCAACCACGCGCAATTCATGAATCCGAGTGGCGACATCAGCAGTTCGAACTTTGGGCAGGTTACCAACGCTCGTGACCCGCGCATCGGGCAGCTCAGCGCGAAGTTCATTTGGTGATCTGATCATTGCGGGCGAGGTTGGCCTCGCCCGCCCTCTCTTCTTTCCTTTTTCGGCTTCTCGGCCCGTCCATCATGCTAGGCTGTGGTCATGGCCGTCGTGCTTGTTCTGTTATTCGTGATGGCGGCGCCCGGTTTCGCGCAAACGGCTGCGACCTATAGCAAGACGGCGACCGAGTTCGCGCGGCAAAAATCCTGGGACCAGGCGATCGCGGACTACCGAAAAGCGCTCGAGCTTGAACCTAACGACCCGCTCACTCACTACAACCTGGGTCTAGCGCTTAAGTATAAAAATGAAGCCAGGGATG